>NZ_JBXWQZ010000027.1:0-58781 GCF_059612645.1 Ruegeria sp. YKSF131
AACGTCCATCAGTCATGCACCCCTTGTTGTGCGCGGACTTCCTCAATCTCGTCCTCGACTTCGTGGCTGGCGACAAGGCGATCGGTCTCACCACGCCAGATTTGAACGGCGACCTGCGTAAACCGGATCACCAGCAGCAGCATGGATACAGGCAGAACCAGGTAAGGTACGACCTTGGGCAGTTTTTCATACCCCTCGCCATAGTTGATCAGGTCTTCCAGAAAGCGCAGCGGCGCAACCATGGGGATGTCGTCCACCTCGTAGAAACTCTGGCTGCGTGCGCCGAAATCAAACCCAGTCGGGAACCAGCGGCCCGATGTTGGCGGCAGATCTGCAAAGACGGCCCAATAATCATATGCCCCCTTGAGCATCAGCAGCGAAAACACCAGACAGCATCCGACCGAGACTAACGCCATTAGACGCCTCGGTGCTGGCGCTAGCATGTTTAGGATTGCATCCACGCCCAGATGAGCATGTTTCTTGACCGCGTAAGACGCGCCCAGCAGCACCAGCCAGCCAAACGTGAACACTGTCAACTCAAGCGCCCATAGGATATTGGAATTAAAGACAAACCGCGCGATCACGTTGGCAAATGTAACGACCGTCATAAGGCCCAAAAGCAACGCGATCAGGGTTTCTTCGATATGGTCGATCAGCCCGCCCTGGCCGGAGTTCGCACCAGACATCTTTCAGTCCCCGCATTTTATTGAAGAGAGAGTTGAGAATGGGGCGGGCCATTTCAGCCCGCCCGGCCTGCGCGTCGAATACTCCCCAGTCCCCGGACGCGCGGTCTTTGACCGGATCAGAAGCCGGCGTTGATGGCCTGTGCCGCGTCGATCTTGTCCTGACCCACGTCACCGGCGAATTTGTCCCAAACCGGTTTCATCGCGTCGACCCAGGCCTGACGCTGTTCAGGGGTCAGTTCACGGATGACGCCGCCCGCATCGATGATCGACGCTTTGGCCGCTTCGTTCACAGCAAAGGCTTCTTTGTTCCGGGTCTCGGTAACTTCGGCCAGAATGGTCAGGAACTGATCCCGCACCGCCGGATCAAGACTGTCCAGCCAATCCACCGATGTCACGACCAGATAGTCGATGATGCCGTGGTTGGTTTCGGTGATACCGTCCTGCACCTCAAAGAACTTCTTGCCGTAGATGTTCGACCAGGTGTTCTCCTGCCCGTCCACCACGCCCTGTTGCAGCGCGCCATACACTTCCGAGAACGCCATTTTTTGCGGGCTGCCACCAATGGCCTCCATCTGAGCCACCAGCACATCTGACGACTGCACGCGGAATTTCAAACCGTTTGCATCCGACGGATCAACCAAAGCCTTGTTGGCCGACATCTGCTTCATGCCGTTGTGCCAGAACGCCAGCCCTTGCAGGCCGCGGCGCTGCATGCTGTCTTTCATCGCCTGCCCCTCGGCCGAGGCCTGGAACGCGTCTACAGCGTCGACGTTCTTGAACATGAACGGCAGGTCAAACAGGCGGAACTGTTTGGTGAACTTCTCGAACTTCGACAGCGAGGGCGCTGCCAGTTGCACGTCGCCCTGCAACATCGCTTCGAGAACTTTGTCGTCGTTGTAGAGCGTCGAGTTCGGGTAGACCTCGACACACATCGTGCCGTTCATTTCGTCGTTGACCCGCTGCTCCAGCAGCGATGCCGCGATGCCCTTGGGGTGTTTGTCGGTGTTCGTCACATGCGCGAACTTAACGACGATTTCACCTTCGTCGCATGCAGCCATACCAGCCGTTGCGGTTACAGTCAGAGCAAGCGCAGTTGCTGCCGTTGTCAGAAGCTTCATCTGATATCCTCCCAGAGTTCCTTGAAACTTGCAGTCGACGCCGGGTAAGCGCCGTATGGCGTGCAGTGAAGCGACTCAGGGTAAAGCACACAACTTTTGACTGCGATTGCGGAAAGTGTCTGATTACATGTTTAATACCAAAGTGTTACAGCTTTGTTGGTTCGGGTTCTGCGCTTCACAGTCCCGAGCCGTGCGAAAACTCGCACATCCTCAGTGCGGCTTGTGCGGAATTCCGCACATATTCCGAATCACTTCATTCGAATCAGAAGTGCCAATCCAGTTCCCGCTCATCTGCGGTAATCCTCGGGACGAATCTGATAGCGCGCCAGCTTGTCGTAAAAGGTCTTGCGCGGCAGCTTCAGCGCCTTGGCCGCATCTGACGCTTTTCCATTGTGGCGGCCCAAAGCTGCAATCAACAAAGATCGTTCCACACGCGCCATCTGTTCGCTCAACCCCAGATCCGTTGCTTGTGTAACCTCCTCGGGCATTCCAAGAACAAACCGCATTGCTGCCGACATCAGCGAACGGGCGTTGCCCGGCCAGTCGCTGGCCATCAAGGCGGCCAGATGTTCGGACGAAATCTCGGGAATTGCGATGCCTGCCTGTTCGGCCGCTTGCGCCACATAGTGGCGAAAAATCACCGGAATGTCGTCGGGGCGTTCCGCCAATGATGGAACACGCACCCGCATCACATCCAAACGATAGAACAGATCTGCGTTAAACCGCCCTTCCGAACATAAAGCGGACAGATCAGCGGTTGTCCCTGCAATAATACGCCCCCCCGGACCGCGCTCGATGATCTCCAACGCCGCAAACTGCGTGGCTTGGGGCATGGCGGACACTTCGTCCAGAAACAGGGATCCACCCACTGCATCGCCGCAGCTTTGGGCAAGATCATCGGGGCTTAGGCTTGAAGCCGGACGTTTGACAAAAGGCCCCTGACCAGCGGGCGACATCAGGTGAACCACTTCGGCAACTTTGGATATGCCGCTGCCCGGCGGGCCGGTAACAAGAACTTCGGCCCCAGTCGGTGCAACAGTTCGCACACGATCCCGCAGTGCCTCGGCTTGCGGCGACAGACCAAACAGCAAACGTGCGGCCGGATCCCCCCTTTCAAGTTCAGATTTCAGGGCGCGCTGTTCCAAAACCTGAGTGCGGGCCGCGAATGCGCGTTCAAGAACGTCCATCAGGTCAGACGCAGCGCATGGTTTCTCCAGAAAATCGAACGCGCCTTTTCCCATGGCTTCCACGGCCATTGGGATATCGCCTTCTCCGGTCAAAAGGATCACCGGAAGCTCGGGGTCGATATCCCGAGCATAGGTCAGCAGATGGAAACCATCCCGCCCGGGCATTCGGATGTCCGAAATAATCACACCGGGGAAATCCCGCCGAATATGATCCTTGGCCGCCACAAAAGATCCGGCTGTTGTCGGTGCATAGTCCGCCAGTTCAATGGTTTGCGCCAGTGCCTCGCGAACAGCTGCGTCATCATCGACCAACAGAACCCTGCGCATCATGCTGCCTCTTCTTTTCCATAGGGTTCCAGTTCGACGGTAAACACTGCGCCATCAGTCGTGTTTGCCCCACGGATTTCACCCCCAAAGCTTTGAACCAGACCATATGATATTGAAAGGCCGAGCCCCAGACCTTCAGAGGATCCTACGCTTTTTGTCGAATAAAACGGCTCGAACACACGGTCGGGGTCTTCAATCCCCGGGCCGGTATCCCGCACAGAAACGCGCAACCGGTCTTCTTCGTGCATCACAATCGAAATGTGCCGTTTGGGTCGCCCCAGCATCGCATCCGCCGCGTTATTGATCAGATTAACAAAGACCTGCACCAATCGGACTTCACCCCCCCAAACATAAACCGCAGACTGTCCCGGCTCCCATTCCAGCGTCACATCATCGTCACGCAAACGGGTTTCGGTCAACTCGACGGCGGTTTTCAGAACCTGCACCAGATCGACCCGGCCCATTGGTTCGCTTTCGTTGCGGGCAAACGCGCGCAGATTCTTGATGATCCGGGCCATGCGGGCGGCCATTTCCGAAATACGCCCAAGGTTTTCGCTGGCCCTGTCGCCTTTGCCGCGTTCAAGAAAGGCCGTGCCATTGTCGGCGAATTGCTGGATTGCCATCAAGGGTTGGTTGAGTTCGTGGCTGATCCCCGCCGACATTTGCCCCAATGCGCTGAGTTTACCTGCCTGCACCAGTTCGGCCTGCGCTTTTTTCAGGGCTGCTTCGGCCTCCTGACGTTCTGCAACTTCGCGGCGTAACGCAGTGTTCGCTTGGGTCAATGCACGGGTACGCTGCGCCACCCGGCTTTCCAGAACCATGTTGGCATTAGCCAGCGTCCGTCGCCGCTCCATGGCAAGATACAGCATGGCACCAAACGCCAGACAGATCGCTGCGACCGCCGCCGCCTGCAACCCCGCAAGTCGCCGGGCCGGAGCCACGTCCACCAAAACCTCGGCGGTCATATCGATCACAGGCAGTTCAAGCGTTAGGTGCAACGCGTCGCGTGGCAAATACCGCCCCCAGTTCAGCCGCCACAATTCATGCTGGCCGACCCGCGTCGCTGCAAAATCCACCGACGCACCTTCTGGCGGTGTCAGCCCGGACTGGCCAGCCTCGCGGCTCCAGAACAGCAAGTCTGATCGGTTCGAGATGAAGACGACACCGTCAGAATCAACAAAGAACACGGCTTCGGTACTGCCCCGCCAGGTTTGTTCAATGTCCTGGACGTCGGCAACCACCATCACTGCACCTTCGACTTGCCCAGACGGAGCAAAAGTCGGAGCGGCATAGGAATATATCCGGTCGCCACTCTCTGGAACCACCTCATGCGCGGTACCCACCGCACCCTGCATGGCGCGCCTGAACGCTGGATGTGCGGACATGTCTCGCTGTGCCACTGGCTGTGCGGTGACCAGAACCCGACCGCTGCGATCCAGATACATCATGTTGACGGCCGCTGTCTTGTCGGCGACGTCCAGCAACATCGCTTGCGCGTCATGTACGTGTGTTGGTGTATCCAACGCGTGCAAAGCGGGATGTGTCGCCATCAGAACCGCCAGTTCCTGATAGACCTGCATCTGGGTGCTGAGCCGATCCGCCGCCAGTTCAAGGTCTGCTTCGGCCTTGTCGCTTAGCTGAGACAGCGCCTGACGATAACCATAAGACCAAACAAAACCTGACAGCAGCCCGACAGCGGACAAAAAACCGACAATGATCCAAACTCTCTGCATAGACAGGGTCTTGCATTCAACGCGGCTCGTGGCAAGTGTGCGTCGCATGAAGTCATTCTCGCAATCCCCGACAGACCCGTGTTTCGTTCAGAACCCCTACCCTTTCTATGATCATGCCCGCACTGCTGGAGATCTATTCTATTGGCGCGACTACAATATGGTTGCTGCAACGTCTTGTCAGGCGGTGCGGACACTTCTTCGCGACCGCCGGTTTGGGCGGGAAGTTCCGCCTGAATGCGCGACACAGGGCCCTGCCCATCTGGCCCCCTGGCTGGCTATCGAAGCCCACTCGCTGCTTGAAGCTGAACCCCCTCGACATACCCGCCTGAGAGCGCTTGTCATGCGCGCTTTCACGTCGCGGGAAATTTCTGCATTGCAGCCTTCCATTGAATCGCTATGCCACAGTCTTATCGAGACGTTTCCGAATACACCTTTCGACCTGTTGAGTGCCTATTGCACGCAGGTCCCGGTGATAACCATCTGCCGACTGCTGGGCGTTCCCGAAGACATGGCACCCAACCTGTTGCAGTGGTCGCATGACATGGTCGCCATGTATCAGGCCAACCGGACGCAGGCGACCGAGGATAAGGCGGCCAAGTCGTCTCAGGAGTTCACGGATTTCCTGTTGGGATACATTAACCAGCGACGCAATGATCCCCGTGACGATTTGATCACCCGGCTTATCAGCGCCGAGGAAGAAGGTGAAAAGCTGACCATCGACGAGTTGGTCGCAA
Source organism: Ruegeria sp. YKSF131 (assembly GCF_059612645.1). Taxonomy (NCBI): domain Bacteria; kingdom Pseudomonadati; phylum Pseudomonadota; class Alphaproteobacteria; order Rhodobacterales; family Roseobacteraceae; genus Ruegeria; species Ruegeria sp. YKSF131. Next base: position 5,786 of record NZ_JBXWQZ010000027.1, read on the forward strand.
CATGCATCTTGCTGCTGAATGCAGGTCACGAAGCAACTGTGCATTCGCTGGCGAACGGTGTGAAAACTCTGTTGCAAACTTATACCAGCCCCGGCGTTCTGGCACCGGACCAGATCGACGCAACGATTGAAGAAATTCTGCGCTATGACCCGCCTTTGCACATGTTCACACGTTATGCATATGAAGACGTTGACATATTTGGGCATTCGTTCAGGCGCGGTGATCAGGTCGCACTATTGCTTGGCGCTGCAAACCGCGACCCTGCTGTCTGGGATGAACCCGAAAGGTTTGTTCCGACGCGCTCGATTGAGGTCAACACAAGTTTTGGCGGAGGCATCCACTTCTGCGTCGGCGCCCCTTTGGCAAGGTTGGAAATGCGCATAGCCCTGCCCATTCTGTTCAATAGCTGCCCGAACCTGCGGCTCGCTACAGAGCCAACCTATTCAGACAGCTATCACTTCCATGGTTTGGAACGGTTAATGGTTCAGGTCTGACCTGTATAAGGCGCGGCTCGATCCGGCGTTGGAAGCACCTGCCTTTTACGCCCCTTCAACCAATGCGTTGAGGGGAAGCATCGTTGTGGACTTGATTTCTTCCATCGACAAAAGCGCGGTTACGTTGTGCACCCGCACCTCCGATATCAGCGACTGGTAGAATTGGTCATAGGCGCGCGCGTTCTTGACCCGAACCTTGAGGATATAATCAATGTCTCCGGCCAGCCGGTGCGCCTCTTGCACTTCGGGATGATCGCGCAATGCTTTAAGGAACTTTCGCTGCCACTCGGCCTCGTGCTCCGATGTGCGGATCAAAACAAAGAAAGTCGCTTCAAACCCGAGCGCTTCGGCATCCAGCAAAACCGTTTGCTGACCTATTATTCCTGCACTCTTGAGCTTGCGTATACGATTCCAGACAGGCGTCTTTGAACTGCCGACCCGAGCCGCTATTTCATCCAGTGACTGCCCTGCATCGCGTTGCAGCTCGGCCAGAATTTTCCGATCCGTATCATCTATCCGCACCGACATTCCAATTTCCCTTCCACATCGAAGCTTTCGTTCCATATTTTCGCATAGATGGAACGTTTATCCTTATTTTAGCGCCCATATGGCGCTTTGGTGGGAATATTTCCTATATTGAGGGTCAAGTCAAACCACACCCGAGATGATCCGATGCAGGACGTTCGCACAACAGGCCCCAAAGGACATGTCGACTTTGTCGGCGCAGGTCCGGGCGACCCCGAGTTGCTGACGCTCAAGGCGCTGACCGCGTTTGAGCGGGCTGATGTTGTGCTGCATGACCGCCTTATCAGTGAACCCGTTCTGGACATAGCCGGTCAAAGCGCCGCCTTGGTTGATGTCGGCAAAGCCGGGTTCGGCCCATCCTGGAAGCAAAGTGATATTGACGCGCTTTTGGTCGAATATGCCCTGAATGGTAACCGCGTGGTCCGCCTGAAGTCCGGTGATCCCACTGTCTTTGGCCGTCTGGATGAAGAGATCGAGGCCGTCGAGGCGGCTGGCATTTCGTGGCAGATCGTTCCTGGTATCACAGCGGCCTCTGCCGCAGTGGCTGGCATCGGCCAAAGCCTGACTCAACGCGGTCGAAATTCCTCGGTGCGGTTCCTGACCGGGCACGACATGAAAGGTTTTGCCGATCATGACTGGAATGCCCTGGCACGGGCTGGTTCGGTTGCTGCGATCTATATGGGCAAGAAATCTGCCCGCTTTATCCAGGGTCGCCTGATCATGCATGGCGCCGATCGCGCCACCCCTGTCACGCTGGTCGAAAACGCCTCGCGCCCGAACCAACGGATACTGTCCACCACACTGGATCAACTGCCCGCCGACCTGGCCGCCGCCGAATTGGACGGACCGGCCCTGACATTCTATGGCCTTGCCCCGCGCGAAGCGGCGCAGGCCGTAACCGAATTCAATAAGGAGCTTGCCTGATGGCCCGCGCTTTTACCCCCAAAGTCGTCACCGCAAATGATTTGCTGGTAGGTGACGTCATTTACCAGACCGAAGATGACAGTTGGACGCGTGATCTGTCCCAAGCGGAACTGATCACTGACGAAGCACATGCACAGGTGCGTCTGCTGGATGCGGCGCGTCAGGCAAATAAAGTCGTTGGCGCCTATCTGGCCGATGCCGTTGCTGGCAAGAACGGCCCCGAGCCCACCCATTTTCGGGAAGATTTCCGCCGGACTGGTCCGTCCAACTATGCCCACGGCAAACAGGAAACTTCCCCGCAGCCCCGGGCCTGACCTCTGGCCATATCTCTCCCCTTCAAGGCCCCTAGGTTCGGGGCTGCAAACAAGGACAGCTAGACATGTATCGCTACTCCGAGTTCGACACAGCATTTTTGGCAGAACGTAACGCGCAGTTCCGCGCCCAGGTCGAGCGTCGCATTGACGGCTCGTTGACCGAAGACGAATTCAAGCCGCTGCGCCTGATGAATGGGCTGTACCTGCAACTGCACGCCTACATGCTGCGTGTCGCCATTCCCTATGGCACGCTGAACAGTGCGCAGATGCGTCAACTGGCGCTGCTGGCCGAGAAGTGGGACAAAGGCTATGGCCATTTCACGACGCGTCAGAACATCCAGTACAACTGGCCAAAGCTGAGCGACGTGCCGGATATGCTGGACGCGCTGGCCGAGGTTGGCATGCACGCCATACAGACCTCGGGCAACACCATTCGCAACGTGACCGCCGACCACTTTGCTGGCGCCGCTGCGGATGAGGTCGCTGATCCCCGCCCTTACGCCGAATTGCTGCGCCAGTGGTCGACCGACCACCCGGAATTCCAGTTCATGCCGCGCAAATTCAAGATCGCCATCACTGGTAGTGAAAACGACCGCGCCGTGATCAAGGCGCATGACATCGGCCTGCAACTGGTTGAGCGTGACGGCGTTCTTGGCGCTCGCGTCATTGTTGGCGGTGGCCTTGGCCGTACGCCCATGATCGGCAAGGAATTGTCCGAATTCGTCGCCTTTGATGACCTGCTGGCCTATCTGGAAGCCACCGTTTCCGTATGGAACCAGATTGGTCGCCGCGACAACAAGTACAAAGCACGTATTAAGATCACCGTGCACGAGCATGGCATCGACGCTATCCGCGCCAAGGTTAACGAACGCTTCCTGAAGGTCCGCCCGCAGTTCAAAGGCGCGGACATGAACCTGCTGGAAGAGATCAAGGACCACTTTGCACCGCCTGCCTTCCGCCAAGCTTCGGTCGCGTCGTTTGAAAGCTCCTATACCAACGATCCAGTTTTCCGCTCGTGGGTCGATACCAACATCGCGCCGCACAAGGACGCGGACCATGCGATCGTCACGATCTCGATCAAGAAGCATGGGGCAACGCCGGGCGATGCAACTGCCGAGCAAATGCGCGTGATGGCCGATCTGGCCGAAGGGTTCGCCTATGACGAGCTGCGCATCAGCCACGAGCAGAACGTGATCCTGCCGCATGTCCACAAATCGGACCTGCCCGCGATCCACGCCAAGCTGAAGGAATACGAACTGGCAACCGCCAATATCGGTCTGATCAGCGATATCATCGCCTGCCCCGGCATGGATTATTGCGCGCTGGCGACGGCGCGTTCGATCCCGGTTGCTCAGGAAATTGCGACGCGGTTCGAGGACCTGAAGCTCGAGCATGACATCGGCCACCTGAAGATCAAGATCTCAGGCTGCATCAACGCCTGCGGTCACCACCATGTCGGCCATATCGGCATTCTGGGTCTGGACCGCGCAGGCGTGGAAAACTACCAGATCACTTTGGGTGGCGATGCGACCGAAACTGCGGCAATTGGTGATCGCACCGGTCCGGGCTTTGCCTATGACGAAATCGTTCCTGCCGTTGAGCGCATTGTCGACACCTATCTGAACCAGCGTGCAAGCGCAGAGGAGACATTCCTGGAAACATATCGCCGGGTGGGCATGGCGCCGTTCAAAGACGCCCTCTACCCCGAGGCCCGAGCAAATGCCGCTTGACCTGATCCAGACGGAACTGGGCCGGGACAGACGCGAACTGACTGAACGTGTCGAAGACCTGAATGCCCGGTTCCGGCACCACAGCGCTCATGATGTCATGCATGGGGCGATTGATGAGATTGATGAGCTTGCTCTGGTCTCGAGCTTTGGTGCGGAATCCGTCGTGCTGTTGCATATGGCGGCGGTGGTGAACAAGGCAACGCCCGTTCTTTTCGTGGACACGCAAATGCTGTTCACCGAAACGCTGGAGTACCAGCAGGAGGTGAGCGAGCGTCTGGGGCTTACCAACATTCGCATCATCCGGGCCGAGGATGCAGAAGTTGAGCGCGAAGACCCATACGGTGCGTTGCGCCTGCGCGACACGGATGCATGTTGTAACCTGCGCAAGACTTTCCCGCTGCAAAAAGCACTGGTGGGGTTCGATGGCTGGATAACCGGACGCAAGCGATTTCAGGCCGGCACGCGCGCCGCGCTGGAATTCTTCGAGGTCGAGGACGGAACAGGCCGGATCAAAGTCAACCCGCTGGCCCATTGGGCGCCCGAGGATGTGCGGGCCTATATGGAAGAAAACAACCTGCCCCGGCACCCGCTGGTGGCCAAAGGATACCCTTCGATCGGCTGTGCGCCCTGCACCTCGCCGGTCAAAGAGGGCGAAGACCCCCGCGCCGGACGCTGGCGCGACCAGAACAAGGAAGAATGCGGCATCCATTTTGTCGATGGCAAGATGATGCGCGTCGGAGAGAAAACATGAACGTAATCGTAACGGATGAGGGCTTTTCGCCCGATGACTGGACCGACGGCTTTGTCACTTTGGATGACGCCGCCAATGACGTGGTCGCGCTGGACGTGAGCTCGGAGACAGACCCAGACGAACTGTATGACCGGTTGGGCGGCACCAGGCTGGTTCGGGTAGATTTCCCCTCTTTCGCAGATGGTCGCGGCTTTACCATCGCCCGCACATTGCGCCTGAAGGGCTACAAAGGCCGGTTGCGCGCCAAAGGGCATGTGCTTGCCGATCAATACGCCATGGCGCGCCGCAGCGGCTTTGACGAAGTCGAGATCGACGGAGAACTGGCAGACCGCCAACCCGAAGATCAGTGGCTGGCCCGCGCGAACTGGAAAGAGAATAACTATCAGGCCCGCCTGCGCGGCTAATCCCGCACTTGCCAGCTTGTGACGCAAAGGGGGCAATCTGTCCCCTTTTCCTGACTTGGATCAAAGATTAAACGGAGATGTCGGTTTAGCAGACCGGCAGGTAAACGATGACAGAGATGAAGCCCGTGAGCGAAGCAACCGCAGTAAAAGTCCCCGTCCTTCCGGACGCGCAAACCGTAACCGACGTCAAACACTGGACCGACAGCCTGTTTTCTTTCAAGGTGTCGCGCCCGGCCTCGTTGCGGTTCCGCTCGGGCGAATTTGTGATGATTGGTCTGCTGGGTGACAACGGCAAGCCGTTGCTGCGCGCCTATTCCATCGCGTCGCCCTCGTGGGATGAAGAGCTGGAGTTTTATTCGATCAAAGTTCAGAACGGCCCGCTGACGTCGAAATTGCAACATATCAAACCGGGTGATCAGATCATCTTGCGTCCCAAACCGGTTGGCACATTGGTGCATGACGCCCTGCTGCCCGGCAAACGCCTGTGGTTTTTTGCAACCGGCACCGGCTTTGCACCTTTTGCCTCGCTGCTGCGTGAACCACAGACCTATGAGGATTATGACGAGGTCATCATCACCCACACCTGCCGCGAAGTGGCAGAGCTGGAATATGGCCGTCAGCTGATCGACAGCATCCGTCAGGACGAACTGTTGGCCGAACTGATCGGTGAAGGATTTGCCGACAAGATCCGCTATTACCCGACCACCACACGGGAAGAGAGCCCCAAGATGGGCCGCATCACCACCCTTCTTCAGGATGGCACCGTATTTTCCGATCTGGGTATTGATGGCGGCATCAAGCCTGAAACCGACCGTGCAATGGTCTGCGGTTCGCTGGCTTTCAACCTGGATATCAAGGAAATTCTCGAGGGGTTTGGTTTGCGTGAAGGCGCTAACTCGGAACCCAAGGAGTTCGTGATCGAAAAAGCCTTTGTCGGCTAAAGCAACCCTGCGTTCAGGGCTTTGCCGCCTTGAACGCGAAAAACACCGGCAGAAAACAAGTTTTTTCGCATTACCCTGTATTTATGCCGCTTGAAGTGCGGTCTCGCCCGGTTTAAATTCCGGGCTCGAAATTCTGCAATCATCAAAGGAATGAACCCATAGCTCGCAGACCTCACAACGCGCCGCCTCAACGTGAAACCGGCCCGCGCGTAAATGAAAGAATCCGTGCCCCCGAAATTCGGCTGATTGGTGCCGAAGGTGAAAACGTCGGGGTGGTTCATCCCGCCAAAGCCATGCAGATGGCCGCAGATGCAGGTCTTGATCTAGTCGAAATCTCGCCTAATGCGAACCCACCGGTCTGCAAGATCATGGATTTCGGCAAGTACAAGTACGAAACGCAAAAACGCGAAAACGAAGCGCGCAAAAAACAAAAAGTCATCGAAGTGAAAGAGGTCAAATTCCGACCCAACACCGATACGCATGACTATGACGTCAAAATGAAGAACGTCTTTAAGTTTCTGGAAAAGGGCGACAAAGTCAAAGTCACCCTGCGCTTTCGTGGCCGTGAAATGGCACACCAGAACCTGGGTCGCGAATTGCTGGAGCGTGTGGCCGAAGACATAAAAGAGGTCGGCAAGATCGAGAACATGCCGAAGATGGAAGGCCGTCAGATGGTCATGATGATCGGTCCGCTTCCGCATAAGTAATCTGCTTCAAAGACCAAAACGATCAAAGCCCCTTCGCTGCCGAAGGGGCTTTTTTTGTTCAGGTCGCGCGTCTGCTTCGTAACCAGTTGACCGCATCCCTGAAATCGAAAAGCAGGGAAATTACGTCAACGATCAGAAGCACCCAAAGAAACTTGGCAAAAGCAGCGCTCAGGGTCGCATCGGAGAACAATAATAGCGCGACAATGACAACTAGTGGAATCCAGCACAGAATGTGCGGCAAGGCCATCGCGCCACTCATCCCGCGCGCAACCGCCATGATGGGTATGTTCAGCGCCATACCGGTAATCGCCAGAACAGCGATGAGCATCCCTTGTGGCTGATCCAGGAAAGCAAGCGGAACCAGATTAACCGGCACCAATATTACGGCCACCCAGATCTGCACCCAAAGGGGAAGCGCACGGAAACTGCGCCAAATATCCAGCACTATTGATTTCGCCTTTTCAGATACTTCTCCCGCGACATTAACAAATAAGCTGCGGGCGAACAGTGCGCTCACGGTAATGTCAAAGCACAGCAGAAAGGGCGCGTTCCAGTTTGCTGACGAGTTCGCCTATCTGTTCCTCTTCAATAACAAAGGGCGGCGCCAGCAGGACATGATCGCCGTTCCGGCCATCCCGCGTGCCAGCCATGGGATAGCAAATCAACCCTTCGGCCAGTGCTGCCTTTTTCACCTTACCTGCGATGCCACGTGATGGATCAAAAGGGGCCTTGCTGTCGCGGTCAGCGACCAGTTCAACACCACGGAACAACCCGCGCCCACGGATATCTCCCACGTTCGGGTGCTGTCCGAATGCAGCCTCGAGGGCGGATCGCAGCTTGTTGCCCATGACCCCGGCACGCGCAGGTAAATCCCGTTCGGTCAACTCACGGACTACCGCCAATGCGGCGGCTGTGGCGACCGGATGACCGACATAGGTGTGTCCATGTTGGAAAAACCCTGATCCGTCGCGGATCGCGTTATAGATTTTGCCGGTACACAGCATGGCTCCAATCGGTTGATATCCGGCCCCCAACCCCTTGGCGATACACAAAATATCCGGCGCGATGTCGTCATGATCGCAGGCAAACAGGTGACCGGTTCGGCCCATACCGCACATCACCTCATCCAAAATCAGCAACACACCATAGTGGTCGCAGATCTCGCGAATACGCTTGAAGTACCCTTCAACCGCAGGGACTGCGCCAAGGGTAGCTCCAACCACTGGTTCGGCCATAAATGCCATGACAGTATCAGGGCCCAGCCGCAGGATTTCGGATTCCAGCTCATTGGCCACACGCTGACCATAGTCAAAGCTGCTTTCGTCTTCCGATTTTTCGGCATATTCGTAGCAGGCAGAGATATGCGTCATCTCGATCAGCATCGGGGCGAATTGCGCCCGTCTCCATGCGTTACCCCCAGCGGACAAAGCCCCTAAAGTGTTGCCGTGATAGCTTTGCTTTCGCGCGATAACGTGACGGCGTTCAGGTTGTCCGATTTCTAGAAAGTACTGGCGCGCCAGTTTGATTGCCGCCTCGGTCGCCTCGGACCCGCCCGAAACAAAATACACCCGGTCCAGATCCCCCGGCGCGTGCCGGATCAACAATTCGGCCAAAGCCTCAGCCGGTTTTGATGTCATGAACCCTGTATGTGCAAAGGCAATCTGTTCCACCTGCTGCTGTACCGCTTGGATCACGGCCTGATTCGAATGGCCCAGACAAGATACCGCCGCATCACCGCAATCCAGGTAACGCTTGCCCTTTGCGTCGATCAGATAACAGCCATCGCCGCCAACCGCGACAGGAAGGTCCGATTTCGTGTGACGTGGGAAAACATGACTCATTTCTGTGCCCTTCCAAGCAATTCGACTAATGCTGCAACCGAGGCCGCGTTATCTGCCCACAGCCTGCCATCCGGCCCCGTCAGACTGTTTTCAAACCCAACCCGCACGTCACCACCGCGTCGCGCAGCCTCAGCCAGACAGGCATGTTCTTGCGTTCCAAAGGCGCACACCATCCAACGGGCCGGGCATTCTGGAAAGGCGTCGAGATCGGCAGGCACAGATTGCTGGCCATCGCTGTATCGCCCCAGAACAAGCAAACGATCTGTCTGATCCGCGTGTACGATGCCCAAAGCGAGCCACTGTTCCAGTAAACGTGCGTCCTCAGTATCGTACAAGATATGCTGAACCCGTGTGCCCTGATCCGCACATAGTGCATAGACCCTGGGCGCAAGGTTCAGATCGCGGGCGATTTCACGCACCGAGATTGATGCCCATTCAGGTCGCACCTTTTGCAAACAGTCCAGTTGCGATGCCACGTCGAACTGCCCGGCAGCTTCGGTCGTGATCTGTAGCTCCATTTTTGGAACCTCGCGCTGCAATTCCGCAAGCGTTTCCCGGTACAATCCGGCGTCCAGTGAATGCCGTCCGTCTGCATCCCTAATATGCAGATGCAACCCATCCGCACCTGCGGCATGGCAATCCCGCGCAGATATGACGATCTGATCAATCCTGAGTGGCAAGGCTGGATGATCCAACGCGTTCCGCCGGGCACCGTTTGGCGCAACTAGAACGTAGGGCCTGTCCGAGCTGTCAGTTGTTATTGATGTCATAGCACCACCCAAATCTTTGCCCTCAGTTAGAGTCGCTGGACGACGTATTCAATTTACACAAAAGAAAACATATGTTTCTTTTTGGTATGACACCCACCCTTACAGCCTTGACCAGCCAAATTCGACGCGAGATCGATGAGATGCCAGCGCAGATGCAAGTCGCGGCGAAATATATCATCGACCATCCCGGTGATTTCGGCCTGAACCCGGTCCGAGCGACCGCCGACCGGATCGGCATCAGCACCAGTGTTCTTGTTCGACTGGCGCAGCGTATGGGTTTCGACAGTTTTGACGCCTTTCGCCACCCATTTCGCCTTGCCCTCACAACCGACAGTGAAGACAGGATTGGTCAGGAATGGTTAACCACGTCACCCAGACAAGACCCTTTCAATGACGCACAGGCCAGATTTGCGCGCAATGAGATGAATGTTGTGTCCCGATCCCTGCGCCTGATGGAGCCGCAATTGGCCAAGCGTGCCGTTGAAGACATGGTGTCTGCACGTCGTTGTTATGTGACCGCCACAAGGTCCAGTCATGCGCTGGCCTATTATTTTCACTACGCCGGCCGCATGGCCCATCCCGGATTACAGCTGATACCAAGACACATGGGCTCGGCTGTCGATGACCTGGTCGAGGCCACGTCCGAGGATTGTTTGTTTGCCATCACCGTCCATCCCTATTCCGCAGATACGATCCATTCGATGCGTTTTGCCCGCGACCGGGCCATGAAGATTGTGTTGCTGTCGGAGAGCGAGGTGATTGCACCCGGCGTCAACCCGGATGTCGTTCTGCCCGTCAGCACCCGCACTTTACATCCGTTTTCTAGCTTTTCTGGCGCGATGGCGGTTCTGGAATGCCTGCTCGGACATCTCTTTGATGCAGGAGGAGACGCCGCACGGGATAGGGTCGAACAGTTTCAAAAAGCCCGGGAGGACACCGGCGCGTATTGGCGGCCCGGCGTATTGCCAAGGATGAGAAAACCCTAGAATATCAATAATACATTGGCCGCAAGTACGGTGTGATACGCCATATCGCGGACCTTGGCGGCGGTCAGTCGTTTCTTTTCGCCCGCGGCTGAGGTCTGGTCGGGATTTCCTTCAACAATCCGCCAACCCCCATTCCGGCAATATCGGCGCCTGTTGTTTCAATCCCGCATGCGACACGCGACAGCACCCAATCCGCCCCATTCAACGCCGGAGAGCGCGCGCATCCCGGCAAGCCGATCACAGGTCGGCCCTGCAAGTCCCCAAGAAACAGCAGGTTTCCCGGATCAACCGGCATACCAAAGCGATCAATCGTCCCACCGGCCTGCCGAACGGCCGACGGTGCGACATCGTTGGGATCCGAGGTGGCCGAACCCGTCAATATCATCAGAAGATCGCCCTTCCCCTTAGAAATCGCGCTGGTCAAGGAATCCGTTCGATGCGGAACAATCTGCACCTCCGCAAGCTCCATTCCCACTGCCTCGACCCGTCCCCGAATGGCCGCAATCCCCTTTTCGTTCGGTGGACCACCGGGAATTTCCGTTACAACAAGACCGGCTGTCCGATGAACAGGCCGCGCCAGACGCACAGCTCCTTGTGCCAGCCCGGCGGCGCGCTGAACATCAGCCTCTGGCACGGCATATGAGATGACCTTAATGGTCGCCATCATGCCGTTCGCCCCCATTTGCTGGTACTGTGGAACGGTCGCAACGGTAATCATCGGATTGACCAGATTGAACATTTCAAGTGCGTGAACATCGAGCACGGCAACCCCGGGCCCATCGGCCAAAAGGTTTACCCGCCCGGTAAATGCCTCGGTAACCCGCAAGTTGGCTGATGCTGGATCAGGTGCCAGCGCAGACGCCAGCTTACGTGCCGCCTGATCTTCATGGCAATCACCGGAATCCAGTCGGGCAACAATGACCTCGCTTAGACCGGCCTTTATCAGTTGCGCCACATGTTCCGAGCGCAATTCAAGCCCCTTGCGAAGCTTTCGCCCATCCGCTGTAACCGAATGCGCCAGAATGGCCCCCTCTGCCTGGGACACCGGCACAGGCCCAAATTTCATGCTTTCCCTCGCAGAACTGCAGTGATCTGCGCCAGTATCGCAACCGCGATTTCCGAGGGACCGGCGGCCCCGATATCCAGGCCAATGGGCCCATGAATGCCAGAGATTTGCGCATCGGTAAAACCCGCCGCTTTCATACGCTCAATGCGCTTGGCATGGGTGCGTGTTGACCCCAATGCACCGATATAGAACACATCGGCGGCCAACGCGGCTTGTAGCGCCGGATCGTCAAGTTTTGGGTCATGTGTCAGCAGGACAATAGCGGTCCGCGCGTCCAGTCCCAGCTTCGCAACGGCTTCATCCGGCCAATCCGTCAGGATCGTTTCACCGGGAAAACGTGCTCTGGACGCAAAGGCGTCACGCGGGTCGATAATGGTTGGATCATAGCCCGCAATCCGCGCCATCGGCACCAGAGCCTGCGCGATGTGAACCGCCCCAACGACCAGCAACCTCAGCGGTGGGTTATGTACTGCGACAAAGGTCTGGCCATCCTCTTCGAACCCTGACCGATCCATACGCAGCCTGTCGGCATAAGCATTGCGGCGCAACGCCCTGCGCCCGGTCTCGACATTGACTTCGTAGGCAACGGGCTCACGAGCGGCCCGAGCGGCAACCAGTTCCGCCAACATAGATTCGGGCAGGACTTCTCCTATGGGTTCGACAAGAATGCGTATAGTCCCCCCACAGGCCAAACCAACCGCGAAAGCATCGTCGTCACTGATCCCGAATTCAAGCAAACGCGCTTCGCCTTCATCAATGGCTTCAAGCGCCTCGACGATAACAGCACCTTCGACACATCCACCAGAAACGGAACCTTCTATCCGACCATCGCCACCAATCACCAATTGGGATCCCACCCGCCGCGGTGCACTGCCCCAGGTTTCGACAACTGTAGCGAGCGCCGCGCCGCGCCCGCTGCGGTGCCAGTCAAGCGCCGTTTCAGGACTGTTGTCGAATCGTTCCATCGGAACCTCCGGATGACCTATGACACCAACATAAGCGGGAATTGCGTGATGAAAAGCGCATCAGGCTTACCAAAAGGTCTATATTGAACCCCATAAGGCAACGCCATTGCCCGAGCCATATTCAACAAATCATAGCATTGATTGTTTGTGACCCGAGTTCTAGCCTGTGCAGGCAACCGACTTCAGGTCTGGCTTGCATACCATACAAATCATAGATCGGAGACATGCAGTTGAAACGTATTCTTGCATTGGGCGCGGCAGTTGGTCTTTTGACTTCAACCGCAGCGTGGGCTGACACATTCCAACGCTATGGAGAGGTTGAAGGCTGGAAAGTCTTCATCGACACTGAAAAGAAATCCTGCCTGATCGAGGCGGTGGATGATGCGGAAAACGTCGTTCAGATGGGCCTGACCGAAGATCGTGGCGTGGGATATGTCGGCATCTTCACCAAGGCTGAAACCGATATCAAACGTGGCGAGACGCAAGAAGTCGCCATCCTGCTGGGCGACAACATATATCTGGGTGAAGCGACCGGCATGAAAGGTAACATCACCAAAGGCTATTCCGGTGGTTATGTTCTGTCGGACAGCCCACAGTTCGCGGATGATCTGGCCAAGAAGAAGGTCATGATCGTGTTTCCCGAGACATCCTACGCCTTCACCGTCGATCTGACAGGCACTTACAAAGCCATGGAGATGGCCCGCAAGTGCAATGAAGAACAGCTGTCGTAAGCTGCTAGTCGGAAAGCGCGGCCATCAGCCGTGCTTTCTGCCCCTCATCGTCGGGTTGTGAAATCGCTGCGGCCAAGTCTTCGAGTGAGGCAATCGAATGCCCTGCGCGAAAACTGTCAACATGCGGTAGCATCGCGGCAACCCCTTGCGCCCTGGGCGCGAACCCGTCCCAACGCAACAAGGGATTCAACCAGATCAGGCGTTTTGAGGACAGGTGCAGACGCTCGATCTCTTTCCTGAGGAGCTCGGGATCACCCCGCTCGAGCCCGTCTGTGATCAACAGAACAACCGCCCCCTGCCCCATCACCCGGCGTGACCAGTCCCTATTGAATTGATGCAGGCACTCTCCGATACGCGTGCCGCCCTCCCAATCCTGCGCCTCGGCCCCTGCTGCGGCAAGTGCCGCGTCTACATCCCGTTGGTGCAGGTGGCGCGTTATGTTGGTGAGGCGTGTGCCGAATGTGAAGGCATGGACCTTGGCCCAACCCGCTCCCTTGGCGTTGGACACTGAATGCAGGAAATGCAGGATGATCCGACTGTACTGGCTCATCGAGCCGGAAATATCGCAAAGTGCGACAAGATTTGGCCAGCGTAGTTTGGGCTGTAGCCTGGCAATTTCGCGCAACTCACCCCCTTGCCGCATGGCCGCGCGCAATGTGCGGGCACGGTCGATGCGGTGCCCCAAATGACTTGTCTGCCCGCGGCGTGATTCAATTGGCTTTACCGGCAGTGTCATCCGCGCCAATACGCGCTTGGCCTGCGCGATTTCGGCCGTGCTCATCTGCTCGAAGTCCAGATTGCGCAGCCGTTCCTCGGATGAGGCGGTCTGGGTCGCGTCGATTTCGATCTCGGTTTCGCCTTCCTCTTGCCCGGCAGCGTCCGGCAAATCACGCTCAACCCCGTCCAGCAGTGCCTCAGCCGCGCGCTTTTCACCGGCGTCGGCCTTGCGCTCCTCCTGAACGCCCCGAATTGCAGGAAGCATCATCGCCATCATGTGTTCCATGTAACGCGGGTCTCGCCAGTACATTCGGAAGACTTGCGCAAAAATCACGCGGTGTTCCGGGCGGTTCACGAAACAGGCGTGTAAGGTCCAGTAGAAATCCTGTTTCTCGGAAAAACCTGCCGCCTGCACGGCACGAATAGCGTCGATCACGCGACCGGGTCCGATTGGCAGCCCAGCCTTTCTGAGTGCGCGGGCAAAATGGGTGATGTTGTGCGCCAGCTTTGGGTTGTCGGGTATATCCAGCGGAAGTTGTTCGGCCATCAGACGTTACGGGGGCTCTGCCCCCATACCCCCGGAGTATTTGGAAAAAGATGAAACATCAGACCGGTTCGAGCGTGGCCTTGGCCTCGTCGAGGATGCGTTTTGCCTCGGACCCTTGAAGTTTTTGAATGTCGTCCTGATATTTCAGGATTGCACCCAGCGTATCCCCGATCACCTCGGGGCTGAGGTTCATCACATCCAGCGCCAACAGGCATTTCGCCCAGTCAATGGTCTCAGCCACGCCGGGTTTCTTGAACAGATCCTCGGTGCGCAAACGCTGAACAAAGGCTACAACCTCGCGACTGAGTGCTTCCGCAGCTTCAGGCGCACGGGCGTGCAGGATTTCGATCTCACGCTCGAAGTCGGGGTAATCGACCCAGTGATAGAGGCAACGGCGCTTGAGAGCATCATGCACTTCCCGCGTCCGGTTCGAGGTGACAATCACGATGGGTGGTTCAGGTGCTTTTACAGTGCCAATTTCTGGGATGGTGACCTGAAAGTCACCGAGCGCTTCGAGCAGAAACGCTTCAAACGGTTCGTCGGTCCGGTCCAATTCGTCGATCAGCAGAACTGGCGCTCCGTTTTCGTCCGGGCGCATCGCCTGCAACAAGGGGCGTTCGATCAGGTATTCGTCCGAGAACAGTTCAGTCTGCAACGCGCCCCGGTCGGCCCCACCCGCGGCCTCAGCCGTTCGGATCGCGACCATCTGCGCCGGAAAGTTCCATTCGTAAACAGCTGACGACGCATCCAGCCCTTCGTAGCATTGCAACCGGATCAGGCGCCGGTTCAACCCGGATGCCAGAGCCTTGGCGATCTCGGTCTTTCCAACCCCTGCTTCGCCTTCCAAAAACAACGGGCGTCCAAGCTTCAGCGACAGGAACACAACCGTCGCAAGGGCACGACCGCAGACATAGCCCTGACGACCCAGCATCTGCTGCACGGCATCGATGGAATCTGGCTGTGTCATGGAACCCCTCTCTGCTTTAGGGATAAACAGGTCATGCAAGTGTCTGGGCGTCAAGGCCTCAACCTTGGACAGAGCTACGACGTTCAGGTCGGTTGACAAGATTTTTTTTGTGCCTTGCGCGGACGCAGTTGGTCTTTCGCAACAGCTATGCTAGCGGAAGGCCATGACCGACACCCTTACGCTCCGCCGCCCCGACGACTGGCATCTGCATCTGCGCGATGGCGCGATGCTACAGGCCGTCCTGCCCGAAACCGCGCGCCATTTCGCCCGTGCGATCATTATGCCGAACCTTGTACCGCCGGTTGTGCGCGGCGATCAGGCCGCCGCCTATCGAGACCGCATTATGGCGGCTCTGCCCGATGGTATGACGTTCGAGCCGTTGATGACCCTGTATCTGACCGAAGATACAGATGCCGCAGATGTCGCAGCGGCCCATGCCAACGGTCTGATCAAAGCCGTCAAGCTGTATCCTGCCGGGGCTACCACCAACTCCGCCTCGGGTGTGCGCGACTTCGACAAAGTGCGCCCGGTGCTTGAGAAGATGGCCGAAATCGGCCTGCCCATGTGTGTGCATGGCGAGGTGACGGATCCGGAGATCGACATATTTGACCGCGAAGCCGTATTCATCGACCGTGTTCTGGATCCGATCCGCAGATCGACTCCGGGCCTGCGTGTTGTGATGGAACATATCACCACGTCCAATGGTGTGGATTATGTCAAAGCCAACGCGGTTGATCTGGGTGCAACGATCACGGCGCATCACTTGATTATCAACCGCAACCATATCCTAGTTGGTGGCATCAAACCGCATTACTATTGCCTTCCTGTTGCCAAGCGCGAGGAACACCGTCTGGCCCTGCTATCCGCCGCAACATCGGGCGATGCGCGGTTTTTTCTGGGCACGGACAGTGCCCCGCACACGGATGCAAACAAGGAAATGGCTTGTGGCTGTGCGGGCTGTTTTACGGCGACCAACACCATGTCTCTGGTGGCTGAAATGTTTGACCGGGAAGGTGCATTGGAAAAGCTGGAAGGCTTCGTGTCGCTCAACGGGCCGGGTTTCTATCGCTTACCGGTGAACCAGGATATGATTACCCTGACCAAGGGTGAGCCCGTTTCGTATCCCTCAAAGATTGAAACAGGCGATGGACCAGTGACTGTATTTGACCCGGGCTTTCCGTTGCACTGGTGCGTGGCTTAACCCGCCATACGTTCGGCCAGATCGCGGGCACGTCCCCCAGTGCGCAGCATCGACCAGATCGTGTCCGCCTCATCCGCACCGATCAGCTTGGTCGCTTTGTCGCGCACGCGATCCTCACGGTCCGACAACGACACTGTGTTCAGCAGATCATGCGTCGCTTCGCGGCGAATGCCATCGCGACGCAGCAGGGACAGATGCGCCTGCGTTTCTGACAGGCTGTCATCTGCCTCGACCGTGATGCGGTCGCGCAAAGACGTTATACGCGGGTCGACGCAGACCTTGTCGGTGAAACTACCTGGCAAAGCCGTATCATATCCCAGCGCCTGCATCGCGATCACTGTCCGATAGGAAAACTTGGCCCCCAGTCCGGTTGTCGGTGACAGTTGATTGCACACACTCATCCAGCGCGGATGAGTCTTAATCTGGATCTCGGCGACCTCTGGCTCCGCTATGTCCAACTCCCGCGCGGCTTCCAGCGCGGCGTGAAGACCGTGGCAACAGGCGTGAAACTTGTGGCTGACCGTTTCAAACAGCCATTCATCGCCCAACCCATCCAGAGCAGTTTGATCCGCTGCACCTTGATGCGTTGCCCCAAATCCATAAGGACCCTCCAGCGCGTCGGCGTTGGCCTGAAAACCGCGCTGTACCAGCAAGGCCGTCTCGACCCCTGCTGAAGCGGCAAGTCCGGCGTTATACGGCTTGCCCATGGTTCCGAACTGCGCCTTCAGCCCCGCCGCACGCGTCGCCGTCAGACCCAGAACCATTCGCATCTGGTTTGCGTCAAAACCCAGCAAACGGCCAACAGCGACTGCCGCCCCAAAGGCACCGGATGTCGCCGTCTGGTGAAACCCTGCCTGATAGTGACCGCGCCCCAGCCACAAGCCAATTCGGATTGAGGTTTCCATACCCACCAAAGCGGCTTCGAGAAAGTCGACAAGAATACGGTCATCCCATTCGGCCACCGCAAGGGCTGCAGGCAAAATGGCGACGGAAGGATGCCCGATATGGGCGAAATGCGTGTCATCGTAATCCAGCGCGTGAGACACCGTGCCATTCACCAACGCCGCACCACGTAGCGGCGCCGGGCCGCCGCCAAAGAGATGCGACTGAGGGTTCCCGCCCTCGGAAAGTATCATGTCGCGAACCGTGGTTGAGACGGGTTCGCGCGCGCCTGCCCGGCCCACAGCGACCCAGTCAAGAACAGATAGCGATGTGACGATTCGCGCCTGAGACGACGTAGAAATCGGCCCTGCCGCAAAAGCGGCCAATGATACTGTAAATTCCGTCATACGCGTAGTCTAGCGTGCGCCTGACAAGGGTAAAGACCTAGCTGTAGAGTTCTTGCGCGCGCGCCTCGAACGCGCGCACGATCCGATGCATGGCTTCGTTGAAAACCACACCGATAATCCCTTGCAGGATGGCGTTCTTGAATTCGAAATCCACATGGAACGAGACGTTGCAGCCCCCATCAGGCGCGTCCTCGAACTGCCAGTCGGATTTCATGTATTTGAAGGGGCCGTCCAGGTATTCGGTGTCGATTTTCTTTTGATCCGCAAACAGGGTTACCTTGCTGCCAAATCGTTCCCGGAAAACCTTGAACGAGATGATCAGATCGGCCTCCATCACCTCAGCCTCTTCCATCGCATAGGTCTTGCGAATGCGGGCAGCAGCGCACCACGGCAGAAATTGGGGGTACTTGGCCACATCGGCAACCAGGTCGTACATCTGCTGGGCTGTATACGGCAGGTGGCGGGTTTCCGAATGGATAGGCATGAGGTCCGGTATTTGCAGGTGACAATGGCGCGTCATGTCGTATGTTGCGCGCCAAAGATCAAGGGGGCTGCGATGACTGACCGCGCATATGTGATAGATGAGATGATCTCGGCAAAGGCCATCGCCGCTCGAATCGAGGAGCTGTGTCGCGACATTTCGGCAGAGTTCAAAGAAACAGACAAGCTGGTGGTCGTGGGTCTGCTGCGCGGCAGCTTTGTTTTCATCGCCGACCTTGTGCGCGAACTTGACCTTCCGATCGAGGTGGATTTCCTTGAAGCATCTTCTTACGGAGACGCGATGGAAAGCAGCAGGGAAGTTCGCATTCTCAAAGACTTACGCGGCGCAATTGAAGGGCGCGACGTGCTGGTTGTCGAGGATATCGTTGACACAGGCCATACGTTGAACCATGTCACCAAGTTGCTGCAAAGCCGTAACCCCGCGCGCCTGAAATCCATTGCCTTGCTGGACAAGCCGAGCCGCCGCGAAGTGGATTTTCGATCAGACTGGATCGGTTTTGAGATACCCGACGAATTTGTCGTGGGTTATGGAATTGACTATGCTCAACGCAATCGCAACCTGCCCTATATTGGCAAAGTCCGCTTTACGGACGAATAGCCCGAGCGGGCCTTTTCCGGCCTCGTACTCAGACCCGATTAAAAATTCATTATTTAGAATATCAATGGACAACCATCGCCTCGTTGCTTTACCTTTCAGGTAGTCACAGGAGGATTTTTGATGAAGCGTCTTATCTCGATAGCGGGCGTCTTTTTGGTGATCGTCTCCCTTGCAAGCGCGTCATATGCAAAAGACAACAAGGGCAAAGGACAAGGTGCCAACAAAACCAAAGTAGAGAAATCCATTAAGTCAAACGGCAAGGCTGTTCCGCCCGGTCAAATCAAACGATACACCCGAGGTCAGAAATTACCGGACGACCTGCGTTTTGACTATGTTGACGACCTCGACAACTGGAAGCTCAAACCGCTGAAGCCGGGGCAACGGTATATTCGGGTCGACGACGAAATAATCTCGATATCAGATGATACGAAGACTGTAATAGAAGCTGTTGGAATCGTTGGCGATCTGATGAATTGAAAGCCTCGGTCCTAGCAGTCGCGGCCTAACACAGCTTCGATGGCCCTCAGAAATATCCCGGTCCCAATCGGAATAAGCGCATCCGGGAAATCATAGTCCGGGTTGTGCAACTGGGGTTGGTCACTTCCCGACCCCAACCAGAACATGGCGGTTTTCGCGCTTTTTCCAAACTGGCCGAAATCTTCTGAAAACCGCTGTGGCTGATCGACCAATCTGCAAAAAACGCCCTGCTCCGTGCAGGCCTTGGACAGGATCGAAACTGCTTCCGGGTGATTGGCACAAGCCTCAAACACTTCGTCATAACTGATTTCGACCGCCAGCCCTTCGGCTTTGGCCGTTTCGTGGACCAACGATTCAGCGTCGCTGATCAGCTGCGCCATTCGCGCGTCCGTGACTGTGCGAAGCGTCACCCACAGCTCGGCCTGCCCCGGTGCTACTCCGACCGTGCGCTCACCCAACGTGGCATGTGTGACGGTGGTCAATGCGTAGTCGTCATTCAGATCCCCTCCGCCACCTAACGCGGTCAAAGCCGGCATCAGACTTGCCAGCGCACTGGCAGGTGACACCCCATCTTGCGGAGCAGCGGCATGCGACGTCTTTCCAGTCAAAACAATCTGCATCCCGCGTGAGGCACAGTTAGAAGGACCGTCACAAATTTCGACCGCGCCCAACTCCAATCCTGGTAAGTTGTGCAAAGACAGTACGAGGTCGGGCGCAACCCCGGCGAACTGGTGATCAGCCCGGAAAGCGATTGCACCATGGCCGGTCTCTTCTGCTGGCTGGAAGATCAATACGACGCGGCCCTTCTTGGGGCGGTGATGTTTCAACCCGTCTGCTACGCCCAGAACCATAGTCATATGCCCGTCGTGGCCGCATAAATGACCTTTGCCCGCGACCTGTGATACATAGGAATGGTCCGCCAACTCCTGGATCGGCAACCCATCCAGTTCGCAGCGAATGCCCAGGGTGGGACCAGGTTGGCCACTTTCGAAAACGGCGGCAATCCCGTGCCCACCTATTCCGGTCAGGACATGGTCAGCGCCTGCGTCGCGCAGAAGTTCAGCCAACCGTGCTGCGGTATTCTTTTCCTGTCCCGAAAGTTCAGGCTGTTGATGCAGCTCGTGGCGCAGACATGTCAGTCGCGCGATCTGATCCGGTGTCACGCGTGTTGCAGCTTTTCTAGACGCGCCGCGCGCAGCCGGGCAAAATCATCACCAGCGTGATAGGAAGACCGGGTCAACGGTGACGCAGATACCATCAGAAAGCCTTTGCCGTAAGCTGCCTTTTCGTATGACGCGAACTCGTCGGGTGTTACGAAACGATCAACACCGTGGTGTTTCGGTGTTGGTTGCAGATACTGGCCAATCGTCAGAAAATCGATATCCGCCGCGCGCATGTCATCCATGACCTGACGCACCTGCTGTTCGTTTTCGCCAAGCCCAACCATGATGCCAGACTTGGTAAAGATCGACGGATCAAGTTCTTTCACCCGCTGCAAAAGACGCAGTGAATGGAAGTACCGCGCGCCGGGGCGAACTTCGGGGTACAAACCCGGTACGGTTTCCAGATTATGATTGAAGACGTCCGGCTTTGCCTGAACCACAATTTCCAGAACGTCAGCATCGCATTTCAGAAAATCGGGCGTCAGAATCTCGATCGTGGTTTTGGGAGAGCGGTGCCGCACCGCGCGGATGGTCTGAGCAAAATGCTCGGCACCGCCATCACTCAGATCATCCCGATCAACGGAGGTGATAACCACATGGTTCAGGCCAAGTTTTTCGACCGCATGTGCCACCCGGCCGGGTTCAAAGGCGTCAAGGTCGTCTGGGCGGCCAGTAGCGATATTGCAGAATGTGCAGCCACGGGTACAGATCTCGCCCATGATCATCATGGTGGCGTGGCCCTGGCTCCAGCATTCGCCGACATTGGGGCATCCCGCCTCTTCGCAGACTGTGACCAGATTATTGTCGCGCATGATCCGGCGCGTATCTGCATAACCTTTGCCGCCGGGTGCCTTGACCCTGATCCAGTTCGGTTTCTTGGGCTGCGCATTATCCGGGCGGTGCGCTTTTTCCGGATGGCGCTGTTCGGGGATCTTCAGATCTCGCACGGGCAATATTCCTGACTTTAGGTCAATCTTGTCGCTCATAACATAAACAGATGTGCAGTGTTACACCAGCGGCGCATAGCCGCTATGCAACGCCGCCGCGCATGAGCGAAAACGAGATTGTAAAAATCCGTTTCACCGCATGTTTTCAATGAGTAATGAGAAGAGGTTATTAATTCAAAATGCGGCATATCGTCGATTGAAGGCAGTTTAGAACTGTTTTAAGTCACGGCAAAATCACAGGTGAATCACAGGAGCTTGAACATGAAATCCGGCGCAATACTGCCCAACGTGACCTTTCACACCCGTGTCCGCGATGACTCAATCGAAGGACCAAACCCATTCCTTTGGGAAGACAAGACCACCGCTGACTATTTTGCCGGAAAACGCGTGATCCTGTTCTCATTGCCCGGCGCGTTCACGCCCACCTGTTCGACATATCAACTGCCCGGCTTTGAAAACGGATATGGCGATTTCATTGCCCAGGGTGTCGATGAAATCTACTGCATGTCTGTCAACGACAGCTTTGTGATGAACAAATGGGCGCAAGATCAGGGCCTGACCAACGTCAAGGTCATTCCGGATGGATCGGGCGAGTTCACCCGTAAAATGGGTATGTTGGTTGACAAGGACAATCTGGGCTTTGGCATGCGGTCATGGCGCTATGCTGCCATCGTAAACGACGGTGTTGTCGAAGCCTGGTTCGAAGAACCTGGCCTGATGGATAACTGCCCCGAAGATCCCTATGGCGTGTCTTCGCCCGAAAACCTGATGAAACATCTTCAGGCGATGGCAGAACCCGAACTGGCTTGAGTAATAACAAGACGAAAAAAGGCCCGTTTTAACGGGCCTTTTTTTGTACCTTCAGCCAATCATGCGGTCGCGTTCAGCCTGATCCCGATAGTGACGTTTCAGCCGTTGTAACGCGATCCGCAGAACAATCTTTCCGGATCGTGCCGACCAACCCATGCGTTTTTCCGCCAGTTCCAACCCTTCGAGATAGCAACAACACCGCAGGGCAACATCACTTAGTCCGGGGCCAAGGTCAGACAGGGCCCGCGCCACGCGGTCCCGCGCATCCGATGATCCCTTTCCTCCGTGGCTTTCACTGTCATAACTGCTGCGGCCACCAGCCGTTAGAAACCGCTCCCAGTTCTGTGAAACCTGAGGACCAATCTGCGCCAACTCGAAATCTTCGCGCAACCGCTCTCCTGCGCTGACAAGCGATTCATCCAGAAAAGGCTTGCCATCGCGGTCGCGTCTGCGTGCAAGGGCAACCAACGGGCTTTCCGTGGCGCTATAGCGAATGCGCCTGATCCGGTCAGTCGCCCCACCCGATGTTTTTGCCTGAAACAACGACTGAGCTTCGGCAAATCCGACTTCGGTCCCCACCCGCGCCTTGTTTTCCGCTTTTGCGATCAGGTGGCTCAGTGCCGTTCGGCCAGCCGCAGAAATTCTGTACCGTGAAATGCGACCGGGGTTATCGCAGGAAATCCAGTCCTTTAAGGCCAGAGCCTGAGCGATCTCGCAATCGACGACCGCGGTTCTGGTCGCTCCGGCGTTGCCGGTGTCACGAACGACTACCGCTTTGTCCATTTCTTCAGCCACGGCAAGAACCGAACCTGTCTCGCTCAGGCGGCGCAGAATGCGCAATGCCTCTCTTTCGAACGCCTCTTCCTGGGCAGCTTCATCCGCGATCACGACCGAGTCGCCTGCGTCGTCGGGCATGGAAAAATGTGTTTCTGCCAGCGACTGCAACGCCGCATCCACCAAAGGATCGTCACGGCGCATCTCGATACGCCGGATTTGCCGGAGGATGGTTGACGCATGGCAACCTGCCGATCTCGCGATATCGCGGATCGAGCGTCCGGTTTCGGTATGAGCAAGGTATCTTTGCGCCCCCTCTGGAACCCATGCCGGAATGGTGAAAGCCATGTTGTTTTCCATGATTATTTGCCCTCGTCGACAAAACAAAATGTCACTTTTCGCCCTCGGATAGCGGGTTAACCAAATCTAACTAGAGGTCCATTCGTTACTCGTTCGTTAACCGCACAAGGCACGAACCAGATTTGATTCAAAAAGATAAACAGTCGTGAAACCATCGTTCGGAGAGGCTGTCACGCAGGCAACACCCGCTTAGGTTGTGCATTAAATAGTCCGGTAAACCTTCAGACACAGGACACGTAAGATGCAGGACCTGATGACAATGATCTCAACGCTTCACCGCCCACGCATGTTGGCAAGAGCCGCCAATTTCGGAGCGAGAGAGTACAACCGGGACAGGCATTTGCAACGTATTCTGGGATACGGGTCATTGCCGGGTTCAGGTCAGGCCCTACTGCGACTGATGGAGATGGAAAAAGAGGTGAATGAACTGCGCAAAGAAGATGATGCCGCATACTCTCTGGTCCGGCATCTCGACATTCTTATCGCGCTGTTGGGTGAGGCGCGGCTGTATCAAGCCAACCGCGCCCCGGTCCTTCAATAATTAGGAAAACGCATCCGGCATGGAGGCCTTTTTCTCGGCGATATAGGCTTCCAGCGCTGCGGCTGTATCCGGCTCCATATGCGGTTGCTGATAATTCGCCAGCAGGTGTTCAACCCGCACAGAGGCTAGAGCCCGCGTATCACGCGCACCTTCTTCCTGCCAGGTTTCATATGGCTTGTAGTCCAGCAGATCGGACTTCCAGAACGATTCCTTGAAGTTCGCCTGCGTGTGGGCGCATCCTAGATAGTGCCCGCCGGGGCCAACTTCCCGGATCGCATCCATGGCCTGCGCGTTGTCATCATAGGCCACGCCCTTGGCCAGCGAATGCAAAACGCCCAACTGGTCGGCATCCATAACAAATTTCTCGAAGTCGGCCACCAGGCCACCTTCCAGCCAGCCGCAGGCATGCAGCATGAAGTTCACGCCAGCCAACAGACCCATGTTCAGCGAGTTCGCTGTCTCATAAGCCGCCTGCGCATCCGGAAGTTTCGAGCCGCAGAACGACCCTGCGGACCGATACGGCAAGTTCAGACGCCGCGCCAGCTGACCCGCGCCATAGGTGATATGCGAAGCTTCCGGCGTACCGAAGGTCGGCGCGCCAGAATTCATGTCGATCGAGGTCACGAATGCCCCAAAGATCGCGGGAGCACCAGGACGGACGATCTGGCTGTACGCCACACCGGCAAGAACCTCGGCCAGAACCTGGGTCAAAGTACCGGCCACCGAGACCGGCGCCATCGCACCGCCCACAATAAAGGGCGAGATGATGCAGGCCTGATTGTTGCGGGCATAGACTTCCAGCGAGCCCATCATCACATCGTCGAATGTCATCGGCGAGTTTATGTTGGTCAGCGACGTCATCACCGTGTTTTGCTGGACGAATTCCTTACCGAACAGGATTTCGCACATTTCAACCGAATCCTGCGCCCGGCTGGGATCGGTCACCGAGCCCATGAAAGGCTTGTCCGACAGAGTCATATGCGCCTTCAGCATATCCAGATGGCGCTTGTTCACCGGAATGTCGGTCGGTTCACACACCGTACCGCCCGAATGGTGCAGCCACTTGGACATATAGGCAAGTTTCACGAACTTGTTGAAGTCGTCCATCGTCGCGTAACGACGGCCGCCTTGTGCATCGCGCACGAAAGGAGGGCCGTAAACCGGGGCCAGAACCATGTTCCGGCCACCAATCACGACCGACTTCTCGGGGTTGCGGGCATGTTGGGTGAACTCGCTGGGCGCTGTTTTAATCAGCTCACGAGCAAGGCCGCGCGGAATGCGCACGCGTTCACCGTCGATATCCGCACCCGCGTCGCGCCAGCGTTCCAGAGCGGCAGGGTTATCAACAAAGTTAACACCGATCTCTTCCAACACGGTTTCCGCGTTGTTTTCAATGATCTCCAGTGCCTCTTCGTTGAGGATTTCAAAGTTCGGAATGTTGCGTTCGATGTATTTCGCGGTCTCGATACGAACTGCAGTCCGCTCGGCACGGCGGGCAGCGCCACCGCCACCTCTCGCCCTGCGCCGGGTGTTTGCCTCGGTCATGAGAAGATCCCGTGTTGTTGGTTAGATTGAGCGTTTGATACAGGTTTGCCGGGGCGCAAGCATAGGGATTGCGGCACGTTGGGGGGAAAAGCGACATTGCCGCGCGGCAATCCGGCGAACCGGCCGCCAAGGGTGAAATCTGGAATTGGAAAGCGTACCCTTCTGCCCTGTCCATGTGCGCCGACGGAGCCACCGGTGGAAACCCTCGTGTCAAAAATCATTGCAGTGATCTTTTTTGATTCCCGCGCTGGAATCGGACCTCGCTCTTGCGAAATGTGCGGGCTTGCCCTAAGGCGCTGACATGACCCAGACATCCCACGACCGCCTTCTGATCATCGACTTCGGCAGCCAGGTTACGCAGCTTATTGCCCGCCGCCTGCGTGAGCTGAATGTCTATTGCGAAATTCACCCTTACCAGAATGTCACGATGGATTTCGTGCGGGAAATGGCCCCGCGCGCGGTGATCTTCTCGGGCGGGCCGGACAGTGTGACGCGCGAGGGCTCGCCCCGTGCTCCGCAAGAGATTTTTGACTATGGCGTGCCGATTCTGGGCATCTGTTATGGCCAGCAAGTGATGATGCACCAGCTTGGCGGCAAGGTCGAAAGCGGCCATGGCACGGCCGAGTTTGGTCGGGCTTTTGTCACGCCAAAAGACAAACTGGCAATTCTGAACGGCTGGTTTGACGACGGGGATGAACAGGTCTGGATGAGCCACGGCGACCACGTCAGTGAAATCGCACCGGGGTTTCAGGTCTTCGGCACATCGCCTAACGCGCCCTTTGCGATCACAGCCGATCCGTCGCGTCACTTCTATGCCGTGCAATTCCACCCCGAGGTGCACCACACGCCCAAGGGCGCGAAGCTGTATGCGAACTTCGTCAAGCTGGCCGGTTTCAAGGGCGACTGGACCATGGGGGCCTATCGCGAAGAAATGATCCGCAAGATCCGCGAGCAGGTTGGCGACAAGAAGGTCATCTGCGGTTTGTCGGGCGGTGTTGACAGCTCGGTCGCGGCGATCCTGATCCACGAGGCGATTGGGAACCAGTTGACCTGCGTCTTCGTCGACCACGGGCTGTTGCGCAAGAACGAGGCGACAGAAGTCGTCGGCATGTTCCGCGACAACTACAACATCCAGTTGATCCACGCGGACGAATCCGAACTGTTCCTTGGCGAGCTTGAAGGGCAAAGCGACCCGGAAACCAAGCGCAAGATCATCGGTAAGCTGTTCATCGACGTCTTCCAAAAACACGCTGACACCATTGAAGGGGCCGAGTTCCTGGCGCAAGGGACGCTTTATCCGGATGTAATCGAATCGGTGTCATTTTCGGGCGGGCCTTCTGTAACCATCAAATCGCACCACAATGTCGGTGGCTTGCCGGAAAAGATGGGCCTGAAGCTGGTCGAGCCCCTGCGAGAGCTGTTCAAGGATGAGGTTCGCGCGCTTGGCCGCGAACTTGGCCTTCCACAGAGCTTCATCGGACGTCACCCTTTCCCCGGCCCTGGTCTGGCAATCCGCTGCCCCGGTGAAATCACCCGCGAAAAACTGGGCATCTTGCGTGAAGCTGATGCGATCTTTATCGACCAGATCCGTAAACACGGCCTCTATGACGACATCTGGCAGGCTTTTGTTGCCATCTTGCCAGTGCGGACCGTAGGTGTCATGGGCGACGGGCGCACCTATGACTACGCCTGCGCGCTGCGGGCCGTAACATCTGTCGATGGCATGACCGCGGACTACTACCCGTTCAGCCATGAATTCCTGGGCGAAACCGCAACGCGGATCATCAACGAAGTCAAAGGCATCAACCGGTGTACCTATGACATCACATCGAAACCCCCCGGCACCATCGAGTGGGAATGACCGGCGGGTGTCTGCGTAAAACTTAACTGATTGAGCGGCAAAACGCCCTACTCGTTCAAGCCTTTGTACCGGGCAGTCAACTATACGACCTTGAAACTGGCGCACCTTCGGCGTTTGAATAGCCGGACGAACCTAGTCTGCTTATCATAAGCGCTTGGCTTTGCGGTCTTTTGGCAGCGCGGCCCCGCGACGAACCTGAGGGACGCTCGAAATGAGCCATGCGCAGAAAGACGTAATCAAGGCCGGTCTATGGATGACCGGCGCGATCGCCTCATTCTCTTCCATGGCGGTTGCAGGGCGTGAACTGAGTTCTGCGCATGATACCTTTGAAATCATGATGTATCGCAGCATCGTTGGGTTCGTTGTTGTTGCAACTGTCCTGACTGTGACTCGCAACTGGCAGCAAGTTTCGACGGAACGGCTGGGATTGCACGCCTTACGAAACACCTTACATTTCACGGGGCAAAATCTCTGGTTCTACGCCGTGGCAGTGGCTCCCTTGGCGCAGGTATTCGCGCTGGAGTTCACACAGCCGCTTTGGGTAATCCTGCTCTCGCCGCTGTTTCTGAACGAACGGTTGACGCCGCTCAGGTTGATAGCGGCGCTTATCGGGTTTTCGGGCGTTCTGATCGTCACGCGCCCCGGCGCTGCCCCTTTGAGCCCCGGCCTTATGACAGCCGCCGCATCCGCAGTATTCTTTGCGTTTACAACGATTACCACCAAGAAGCTCACGCGATTTGCCAGCATTGGGTGTATTGTTTTCTGGCTGACTACAATGCAAGCAGTCCTTGGGGCCACAGCCGCTGGCATCGATGGTCAGATTGCGCTTCCGACAATGCAGACCGCTCCCTATCTGATTTTGGTTGGGCTGGCGGGTTTGCTGGCGCATTTCTGTATTACCAATGCCCTATCCATAGCCCCGGCAACCGTGGTCATTCCCTTTGATTTTGCACGTCTTCCGACAATCGCAGTAATCGGGATGCTCCTCTATCATGAACCCATCGACCATTGGGTACTGATCGGCGCTGCCGTCATCTTTACTGGCATTTTCCTGAACATCTGGTCCGAAAATCGTAACAGTTTGGCAACAGTTCAGAACTGTAGTGGCAACAAGTAACGCACCGTCACCAGTTGACCTTAAACTAACTGAAAAGAAAGTATCGCGCATTACACACGGGTAAGCGCTGGACTCACTCAATTCTTCGCCAGGCAAATACTCGAAAAAAGTTCGGGAGGACATAATGAAAACAACACTACTCGCAACGTGCGCATTGTGCGTTGGAGCAACGGCTGGTTTTGCAGGCGGTCTGGACCGCAGCGGTCAGGGTATCAACCTGATCTTTGAAGAAGGCTCTGCAGTTCAGTTTCGGTTGGGGTATACCGACCCAAGCGTGACCGGCACGATGCCAGACATTTTTGGTACAAACGGCGGCCAACCCATTAGTTCAGGTGAAGTTGCGAACGACTTTTTTACACCGCACCTTGGGTTCAAAACGGCGCTTACCGAAAAGCTTGATTTCGCACTGATCTATGATCAACCCTACGGTGCCGATATTCAATATGCGGCCGCCTACCCGCTTTCGATCAACCCGGTTAATCCTACAGACCCCCGCGTGTTGCAGGCAACTGCTGACACTGATGCGATTACCGCTTTGCTACGGTACAAATTCGACGGTGGATTCAGTGCGATCGGCGGTATTCGCGCGCAGCGCGTCGAGGCTTCGATTACTGTTCCCATTACCGCAGGCTATCAGGTGAATACTGACGCAGATACCGCATTCGGGTATGTCGTGGGCGTCGCCTGGGAAAAACCTGAGATCGCCGCGCGCGTATCTCTGACCTATAACTCCAAGATCAGCCACGATCTTTCACAGACAGAATCCAGTGCTTTGACTGGAGGGTTGCCTGTAAACACTTCGAGTGAGATTGAAACACCGCAGTCTGTGAATCTGGATTTTCAAACGGGCGTGGCGCCCAAGACATTGTTGTTTGGCTCGATCCGTTGGGTCGACTGGCCACAACTTGTGTATAATCCGCCAAACTATCCGCCGACCAGCAACCTGGTTGACTATGACGACGCCACGTTCACCTACTCGCTGGGTTTGGGTTATCAGTTCTCGGAAGAGTTTTCTGGTGCTGTGACACTGGGCTACGAAACTTCCCAAGGTACGCCGGTTTCGAACCTCGGTCCGACAGATGGGTTCTGGAGCATCGGTCTGGGTGGCACGTATTCGCTTGAGAAGGCAAAAATCTCGGGCGGTGTTCGTTATACCGACATCGGGGATGCCACCGCGAATGGTGCTGGTCCCGCGGCACGTGGTACGTTCACAGGCAACAGCGCCTGGAGCGTTGGTTTCCAGATCACATACGCTCTGAACTGATCTGAGTAATCTTATGTAACTGTAAAGCCCCGCAGTTTCTGCGGGGCTTTTTCGCATGAACCGGGTCGCCGTTGGTTAACATCAATGAAACAGTGCCCGCATGAACGAACAAAAACACCTCTCTCTCCGCGCCTGGGCCGAGCTTTTGCTCCTTGGACTGATCTGGGGCGCCTCCTTTGTTTCCATCCGGGTCGCTCTGGACACGCTTCCCGTGATGACCTCGGTTTTGCATCGCACATTCTGGGCCATGCTGGTTTTGTGGCTGGTAACTTGGATCAGGCGGATCAAGGTGCCGCGCGCGCCCCGTATCTGGGGCACTTTTCTGGTCATGGGGCTGTTGAACAACGTCATCCCCTTCAGCCTGATGGCTTGGGGGCAGCTTTACATTGACACGGGTCTGACGGCGATCCTGAACGCGGCGACTGCGATCTTCGGCGTTTTGATAGCAGCACTGTTTTTTCGCGACGAGCGATTGACAAAAACCCGGCTACTGGGTGTCTGCCTGGGCTTTCTTGGTGTCTCAATCGCTATTGGAGTGCTGAACTTCTTGAGTTTCAGCCTGCAAAGCACCGCTCAGCTTGCAGTGTTGGCCGGAACAGTTTCCTACGCATGTGCCGCGGCTTGGGCGAGGCAGACTTTATCGCACCTTCCCCCGGTGATTGCCGCCGCCGGTATGCTGACGGCTTCGACAGTGCTGGTATTGCCAATAACACTAGCAGTTGATGGAGTACCCAGCTTGGCGTTACCCGCAATAACCTGGGTGGCCATCGGGTACTATGCGATTGTCGCAACGGCCGGCGCATATCTGCTTTACTACCGGGTTTTGGCAATGGCCGGCAGTGGCAATCTGATGCTGGTCACACTTGTCATACCTCCGGTCGCTATTGTTCTGGGTGCATTACTGCGCGAAGAGTCCCTGCCCCCAAATGCCTTTCTGGGCTTTGCCGTTCTGGCGATTGGCCTTTTGGTTCTCAATCGTTCGTCCCGGCCCAATTGACGCCGTGCGCTGCCCGATTTAGCTAGGGCAAAAAAGGACAGCGCAAAATGATCTACACCTCAGCCAATGACTGGCGCACGGCAAGCCGAAAGAAAGTGCTGTTCTTTGGCATGTCGGGGTTGGGCAAGACCTACGTATCCAACATCCTCAGAGATTCTGGGAACTGGTTCCACTACTCGATCGATTACCGGATTGGCACGCGCTATATGGGCGAGTACATCACCGACAATGCCAAGGCCGAGGCCATGAAAGTTCCGTTCTTGCGTGAACTGCTGTTGTCGGATTCGATCTATATCGGTTCGAATATTTCATTCGCCAACCTGACACCTGTTGCCGCTTATCTGGGCAAGCCGGGAAACCCCGATCTGGGCGGCTTGGACATGCCGGAGTACCGCCGCAGGCAGGAACAGTTTCGCTTGGCCGAAATTCATGCGCTGCTGGACACCGAATACTTCATCGACCGCGCCGAGCGTCTGTACAAATATCCTCACTTTATCTGCGATACGGGCGGATCCATCTGCGAGTGGGTAGATCCCGAAGACCCAAGGGATCAGGTTTTGTCCGAACTCGCGCGGCACACCCTCATGATCTGGCTGAAGGGTGACGAGGGTCACACAGCCGACCTTGTGCGCCGTTTCGACAAGGCCCCAAAACCCATGTCCTATCAGGCTGATTTCCTGACACGTTCCTGGACCGAGTATCTGGATCAACACGGCTGTGCAGAGGCCGAGGTCAACCCCGATGATTTTGTCCGCTGGACCTATGCGCAAGCCCTGGCCCATCGTCAGCCCCGATACGAGGCGATGGCAAAGAACTGGGGCGTGACGATTGATGCCAACGACATCGGCAAGATCCGCGATGCGGCCGATTTCGATGAGTTGATCGAACGCACCCTTGAGGCCAGACGCAATAACGCCTAACTACCAGTTTTCCCTAATCTCTTCGAAGTCAGACACATGCCCATCAAAATTCCCTCTGATCTGCCCGCCTTTGACGTCCTGAACAAAGAGGGCGTTATGGTCATGTCCGAGGATCAGGCAATGCGTCAGGATATTCGCCCCCTGCGCATCGGGCTGCTAAATCTGATGCCGAAGAAGATCCAGACGGAAAACCAGTTTGCGCGCCTGATCGGTGCAACCCCGTTGCAGATCGAACTGTCATTGATCCGTATGACGGAACATCAGACAAAAACCACTGCCGCCGAGCATATGTCCGAGTTCTATCAGCCTTTTCAGGAGGTCAAGGACCAGAAATTTGACGGCCTGATCATTACTGGCGCGCCGATCGAGCATCTGGAATTCGGTGATGTCACCTATTGGGATGAAATCAGCGAAATCTTCGACTGGACCCAAACCAACGTTCATTCAACCTTTGGTGTTTGCTGGGGAGGGATGGCGATGATCAACCATTTTCATGGTGTTCGAAAGCACATGCTGGATGCCAAGGCCTTTGGCTGTTTCCGCCACCGCAATCTGAACCCTGCATCACCTTTTTTACGTGGGTTCTCTGACGATTGCGTTATCCCGGTCAGCCGCTGGACGGAAATGAAACAAGATGAGATCGACGCCGCGCAGGGTTTGACGACCCTGCTGGGCAGCGATGATGTGGGCCCTTGTCTGGTCGAAGATCCCAGCCACCGCGCGCTGTATATCTTCAATCATTTTGAGTATGACAGCGACACGCTGAAACAGGAGTATGACCGCGACGTCGCCAATAACACGCCCATCAACGTGCCGATCAACTATTATCCGGATGATGACCCATCCAAGACACCTCAAAACCGTTGGCGCAGTCACGCGCATCTTCTTTACGGAAACTGGATAAACGAAATCTATCAGACGACGCCTTTTGATATGAGCAAAATTGGCCACTAAAACCTTGATATCCTTTAGCCTCATCATTCTGGGCCTTGTCGCTGTGACTGCGTGGCGCAGCGCCCGGAATGAAGCACATGCAGAAGCGGCTTTCCCACCCGAAGGCCAGATTCTTGATGTCGACGGAATCGCGGTTCATGCGGTTGTCATAGGGAATGGGCCGGATGTTGTCCTTCTTCACGGCTCAAGCGGCAACACCCGCGACATGACCTTTGCGCTGGCACCTATTCTGGCGGAAAACTACCGCGTCATCGTTTTTGACCGGCCCGGCCTGGGGTTTTCAGAAAGTTTCACCCCAGACGGTGAAACGATCACGGAACAAGCGGATATCCTGCAAAAAGCTGCTGCCCAGCTTGGGGCGGACAAGCCTGTCGTGGCGGGCCAAAGCTATGGTGGTTCAGTGGCGCTTGCATGGGCGGTCACCAGGACCGACGACCTCTCAGCACTTGTTCTGATCGCACCCGCCGCCATTCCGTGGGAAACGCCGCTGGATGGGTTTAACCAATTAGCGTCTACCACGCTCGGCAATTCGCTCGCCCTGCCTCTGATTTCTTCCTTTGTGCCCGATTGGTACGTAACGCGGGCATTGGACAGTGTATTTGCGCCCCAATCGGCCCCCGCTGGATATGCTGAACATTTTGGGCCCGGCCTGACCATCCGGCGCAGTTCCATGCATGCAAATGCCAAGCAACGGGCCAACCTATTGGATGAGATAACCCAATTGCAGCCGCGATACGGTGAGATTTCAGTGCCAACCGAAATCGTTCACGGCACCGCCGACGACACTGTCGGCCTTGAATGGCATTCGCAACGTCTGATCCAGCAAATCCCGCAGGCCGAACTGGTCGCGTTACCGGGGATCGGTCACATGCCGCAGGTTGTCGCAGCGCCCGAGGTTGCTGCCGCAATTGATCGTGCAGTGCAGCGTGCAGGTTTGCGTTAATCCAAGCTCTAATCCATAGTCGGATATGGGTTTTATCGCGAGGTGACATATGGCTCGGACCGAAAAAGGTTCTATCGAGAAGTATTTTCAGGATAGCGCGCCCAAAGCTGTGCGGGATGAGATCGAGAATTCGAAGAAAGGCGATATCCTGAACCCGACCTACCCATATAGCGAGAAGATGAAACCCAAGGACTATGATGAGCAGATGGAACTGCTCCAGATCGAGCTGGTCAAAATGCAGTCTTGGGTCAAGGACACGGCGCAACGGATCGCCATCATCTTCGAAGGCCGCGATGCTGCCGGTAAGGGCGGAACGATCAAACGGTTTCGCGAAAACCTGAACCCGCGCGGAGCGCGCAATGTGGCGCTCAGCAAACCCTCGGAAACTGAACGCAGTCAATGGTACTTTCAGCGCTACATCCCGCACCTGCCTGCAGCCGGCGAGATCGTGTTCTTTGACCGCAGCTGGTACAATCGCGGCGTGGTCGAAAACGTCTTTGGTTTCTGCACCCGGGAAGAGCGCGAGCGGTTCTTTCGTCAGGTTCTGCCGCTTGAAACGGGTCTGGTCAATGATGGCATCAAACTCTTCAAGTTCTGGCTCAATGTCGGGCGCGCTGAGCAACTGAACCGTTTTCTGGCCCGTGAAACCGACCCGTTAAAGCAATGGAAACTCAGCCCGATTGACGTGGCAGGGTTGGACAAGTGGGACGAATACACACAGTCGATTTCGGAAACTCTTACCCGGTCACACTCAGACATATCTCCTTGGACAATAGTCCGGTCCGACGACAAGAAACGCGCCCGTCTTGCAGCAATTCAATCGGTCCTGCACACGCTGGACTATGATGAGAAGGACGCAAAAAGCATTGGTGACATTGATCCCCTGATCTGCGGTGGTCCGGATGTCTGGGAAGCGTAGGTTGCGTTTTCGCCCTGCCCGGCCAAGGCTTTCAAGGGCAAGTGTTGGACGACCGGGTGTATTTGGTCTATCCCCTTGTCTTCCAATACCTAATCGAAGAACCTGAGGCCGGGATGTCGAAACGCGGTTATCATCACGGAAACCTAAAGCAAGCTCTGATCGAGGCAGCCTTGTCCCTGATCGAAGAAAAGGGGCCGACAGGTTTTACGTTATCTGAAGCCGCCAAAACCGCTGGCGTAACACCAGCCGCAGTCTATCGCCATTTTGAAGGGCGCGAAGACCTTATCGCCGAAGCCGCACGGCAGGGATTCGAGATGTTCGCGGACCTGATGCAATACGCTTATGACACAGGCCAACCCTCTGCCCTATCCGCCTTCGAGGCAACCGGGCGGGCCTATCTGGCTTTTGCCCGGAAGAACCCCGGCCACTACATCGCCATGTTTGAAAGCGGAATTTCGTTGAATCGCACCCCAGAATTATCCATGGCCGCCAATCGGGCCAAATCGGTTCTCGAGAAAGCAGCCGCTGACTTGTCGCAACATATTCCACCAGAAAAGCGCCCGCCCGCGTCGATGTTCAGCGCGCACATCTGGGCGATGAGCCATGGCGTGGTCGAATTATACGCGCGCAATACCGGGGCGACGTCTCCCTTCCCCCCTGAAGACCTGCTGGAAAGCGGCATTGGTATCTATCTGCGAGGGCTGGGTCTGATCCCTCAGGACGACTGACACCTTTCAAAAAGTTCGACTGCTTTGCGGTAAGCTCAGCCCGGACGTTACGTTGATAAGATTCATCTCGCCCATTCCCTTTATGTCGACACGTCCCAGGTCCGAGACCTGAAACTCGTCAATCAGGGCGTATTTCATCTCTTCCGGCGCAACGATTTTCATAGGATTGGCGAATATTTGCAGTCGGGACGCGATATTTACCGCCGGACCGAAAACGTCGTAGACGTATTTCTGAATGCCCACGACAGACCCGACTGCGGCCCCCATGCCCAAACCGATCCGGGCCTGCCATTTGTGCGGATGGCTTTCGTTACGGCGTTCGAGATAACGCAGGAAACGTACCGCGCAATGAGCCACTGCAGTCGCGTGATCGGGTGTCGGGTCAGGCATGCCTGAGACCGCAAGATATGCGTCACCTATTGTTTTGATCCTTTCACACCCGAATTGTTCAACGATCCTGTCAAACGCCGTGAAAATGTCGTTCAACTCACTCAGGGTCACTGTCGGGTCGGTCTTGGCCGCGAAATCGGTGAAACCCACAAAGTCCAGCATGACCACAGACACCTGCTTGTAGAGCTGCGGAGTGACAACACCGAATGTCTTGAATTCTTCATAAACCGCCCGTGGCATCAGGTTCAGAAGCAGGCGTTCAACCCGTTCTTTCTCGCGTTCCAGTTCTCGTGTGTTGCGTTCGACCATGGTGGAATAGCTGTCGATCATGCTTTCCAGCTCGCGAATGCGCGTGATGTTCTGGCATTCGACAATCAGAACCTGCTCGGACAATCCGCTTGCCAACGAAACTGCGACCGCAAAGATCAAGGTCCGCCGCTTTGGTTTGATCTGCAACTCAACCGAATATCTCAGGCCCGATTGCTTGACGTCTTCCAGTTCTTTGGGATCAAGGGCAGGCAGAATGTCCGTAAGAGTACTGCCGTTCTCGGGGGTTCCAAACCACTCTGCGAAAGGTCCGTTATGAAACACGAACTGAAGATCCGAGGCGCGCACCACGGCAATGCCGACACCGATGGCGCGTAACAGCTGTTCGTTTATCGCATGAATGCTCATGCCGCGTTTCGGGCGACGATAATTGAACGCTTCCCTTCAATTGCAGCCAGCGCGGTTTTGATATCCTGATCGGACATACCATGCACGCTCAGCGCTTCGCCAAACAGCTCAGCCATCACATCAAATTCGTCGTGTGAAATACCCAGATGCCTGTGAACGGCTTCGATCCTGTCATCACTGAATGACGCCGGTCCGCCAATCAGGGACGATACGAATTTCGTCTGATGATCAATCAGCCGAGGCATGTCGATATCTTCAAAATAATGGCCGATATCATCCGAATCCAACGCCATTTCATAGAAGGTCATCACGACACGGCTGATCGTTTTGAAGCCACCGTATTTGTCATAAAGCGTTTGTGTCACACGAAAACCCAAGCGATACAGAACAAAAACACTATAACTCTATATCAAATTGATATTTTTGTTAATGTTTATGGTGTTTTTTATTTTCCGGTTTACCGGGTATTCTTTTAAGGGAAAGCAATAGCGACCAGGGTACACGATCCTGGGCTTTCGGAAATCTGGCGTGGTTCACGAAACTGCGTTGCACAGCCAAGACGCCGGGGCAGACATAGTTCTCTGTTAAAAGGGGCAATGGCGGAGAGACAGGGATTCGAACCCTGGAGACGGTTCCCCGCCTACACACTTTCCAGGCGTGCGCCTTCGACCACTCGGCCACCTCTCCGTGCCGGCGATGTTTGGACCAATGTCATGGAATTTGCAAGGCCCCAATTCGGCGAAATCACGGGAAAGATCAATTAAATCCGGTCGCCTTTCCGGTGCGCCAAACCACCGGAAAGGCTACCCTTCAGCTTTCGGACAGGTCGTCAGAATTCATCGCCAGCGTCGGGGTCCAGATCAGATTCGGTCAGTTCAACTGGCTCTCTTGTCGTCGACTCATCTGCCTTCTGTTTGGACGCAGAACCAGCCGCTTTCACCTTGTTTGAGGTCTGCAAAGCTTCGGGATTACGCAACCAGATATCACGCTGTGCAAACGGCACCTCGATGCCTGCTTCAAGGAAGCGTCGGTTGATTTCGTGGTTCATGTCGGATTTGACGGACAGAACCCAGTTCACATCCCGCAGGATCGCCCTGATTTCAAAATCCAATGCATCCGCTCCAAACCCCTGAAACACCACACTGGGTGCCGGGTTGGCCAAAACCATCGGGTGGTTGTTCGCAACCTCACTCAGGATGGTCTCGACCAGACGCGTATCAGTGCCATATGCGACGCCGACCGGAACAATCACCCTGCCGATTGTATTGCCACGCGTATAGTTGGTGACAACACCGCTGATCAGGTCCGAGTTGGGAATGATCACATCCGATCTGTCGAACGTCTCGATACGGGTCGAGCGGACGGAAATGTCACGCACGTAGCCCATCATCCCGTTCACATCAATCCAGTCACCCTTGGAGATTGGCCGTTCCACCAGAAGGATGATGCCGGACACAAAGTTGGACACAATCGTCTGCAGGCCAAAGCCAATACCGACAGACAGTGCACCAGCAACAATTGCCAGCGATGACAGGTCGAACCCCGCGACCATGATCGCAGCCAACGCAGCCAGAAAGATCCCGATATACCCCGAGCCAGCGACAATCGCATTCTGCCCGCCCGGATCGATGCTGGTTTTGGGCAACAGCGAGTTGCGCAACCCGCTTTGCAACAACCGTGTCAGCGTATATCCGATTGCGAATACAGCGATAAATGTCAGGAAATTGCTGGGCGAGATCATGACACCGCCGATGTCAAAGCCAAGCAGCAGACGTGACCACACCTCTAGCAGGTCCGTTTCACGCGCACCCCAGTATATTGCCAGAACAGGCAGCGCGACGATGGCCAGTGCAAAGCCCACCAAGACTGAAAAAAGAGAGTCGCGCGCAGCGTCGCCCTGCCCTGTGATCCATCCGTATATCTGACTGACGAACCGTTGAAAAATTGCCAGTGCGGCAATCAGAACCAGCGTTTTTACCGCCGGAAACACGATCGCTTCGGCCGCATTGGTATACCCGGCGATTGCCAGAACGGGTGTTGCAATCCCCAGCAGGAACATGGCCTTGCGCAGGAATTCCAACAACTGGCTGAATCCGGCGGCCCGCGTAGACGCCGTCTGGTCCAGCAGGCGGTCGTTCGTTCGGGTCTGCCGCACGCGGAGCAAAAGCAATGCCGTTCCGACGATCACGGGAAAGCTAATAACCGCACGGGTCGCATCCGAGACGTTTTCGATCTGCTGAAACAGAAGCGCCAGTTCGTGCAGGATCAACATCAAAGCCAACAGATCAATGTATATCCGCAATTCGGTAATCCTAGCAGCAGACAGGCGCTTGAATCCTTGTGAAGCGCCAATCACGTAAATCTGTCGGCCAATCCAGTCGTAGAAGAAGGCAATTGCCGCCCAGTAGGGGATTTTTTCCAGCAACAAACTGCCCCGCAGACCCGGAATACCCGAAAGACTGATCGCGGCGATGGCGGCAACGACACCGATCCATGGCAACAGAATCCGCAACAGAGAAATGATGAAGGACCAAACACCAGTGCCCGCTCCGCCCAGCAACCTCAGATAGTCGCCGCCCCGCTCGGACCAACGTTTGCCGAAGATCAGTAAAACCGCGGCCAGGATCACCAGAAACAGGATTCCCAAGCCACGATCACGGATACGTTCTTTCACTACGTCCGAACGCAGGTTGGTAATTGTTTCATTTGTCAGGCTCTGAAGCGCCTCTTTTACGTCTTGCCATGCAGGTCCCCAATATACGGGGTTGATCGGTGACGGCCCGCGCTCAAAGAATTGTTTTGTCTGCCGCGTCCGGATGATCCGATCGATTTCACTGATCAATCCATTTGCGCGGGTATAAGCTTCTTCGGAAATGATGCGCGGCACCCGCAAACTGTTGAGCTGCTCATTAAGATGAGTTCGCAATTTAGCGATGTCTTCAGGTTCGGCCGCGTCCCCTTCGGGTTTCGGACCAAGCGCCTTGATCTGGCTTTCCAGCGTTGCGATACGGTCTGTGTTGGCGCTGCGTGCCTTGTTAAAGTCCTCTCGGTAACCGTTTATTTCAGAACGTAAATTCTCAAACGCAGCGTTTGACGCACGGTTCGCTTCAATCACGGACTCGGCACGGTCAGCCGTTTTTATCCAGCCCCGGTAATACTCACTTTGCCTGTCGGTCAGCTGCGCGACAGCACCGCCTGCGAGCCCGACAAGACACAGGAATACCAGTGTCAGAAACAGGCGAACGTGCCCAGGCATCACACGTCCTCGAAAACGCCGGGAATGCTGCGCGGTGCTTCAGTCATCCAATCCGGCACCGGCAATTCTTTCTCGCGCAGGAAATCCGGGTTGAACAGCTTGGACTGATACCGCGTGCCATAGTCGCAAAGGACAGTCACAATCGTGTGGCCCGGCCCCATTTCCTTGGCCAGACGCACGGCGCCCGCCATGTTGATCGCGGTTGACCCGCCCATAACCAGCCCCTCTTCACGGAGCAGGTCAAAGATATAGGGCAACGCCTCGGTGTCAGTGATCTGATAGGAATGATCCGGCGTGAACCCTTCCAGGTTCTTTGTTATCCGCACCTGTCCGATACCTTCGGCAATCGATCCGCCCTCCATCGCGATTTCACCGGTGGTGTAGTAAGAGTAGAGACCCGCACCCATAGGATCGGCCAGACCGATTTTCACACCCTTGGGCTGCAACGCTTCGGCAACCCCGGCCAACGTACCGCCCGACCCGACAGCACAGATAAACCCGTCGACCTTACCTGCTGTTTGTTCCCAGATTTCGGGCCCTGTGGTTTCAACATGGGCCTGACGGTTCGCCACGTTGTCAAACTGGTTGGCCCAGATCGCCCCATTAGGTTCCGTCTGCGCCAATTCCTCGGCCAGACGGCGGGAATAATGCACGAAATTATTGGGGTTGCGATAAGGTGCGGCCGGAACTTGAACCAGTTGTGCACCTGCCAGCCGCAGCATGTCTTTCTTTTCTTCCGACTGGGTCTCCGGGATCACAATCACGGTCTTGAACCCCATTGACGCACCCACCAGCGCCAGGCCAATACCAGTATTGCCTGCGGTGCCTTCCACAATGGTGCCGCCGGGCTTCAAATCGCCCCGCGCAATGGCATCACGGATAATATAGAGTGCAGCACGGTCCTTGACCGATTGACCGGGGTTCATGAATTCGGCTTTGCCGAGAATTTCGCAACCAGTTTCTTCACTGATGCGGCGCAGCCGGATCAACGGTGTTTTTCCTACTGCGTCAGCAAGATCTCGTGCAATGCGCATGATGGCCCCTTGTCGTTTTGTACCATCGAAGATTTACAGCCGCACCGCCGCGACCACAAGCGGGATAGTCACCCGCGCAATCTGTCCCGATGGCGGGCCAGCCAATAAGCCAGAGACACCAATTGTAGATCCTTGAAAACATGACGATCCGTCAAGTCTATGAATTCATCGAACGGCAAGATTTGACTACGGATGTCTTCACCTTCTGTGTCCAGGCCGCCAGTGATTGTGGTGTGTGTCAACTCACCCAGGCCAACATAAAGATACATGAACCCGGTGGAAGATCCGCTCGAGGTATAGGCCCCGCCGGCATATTCCAGCCTGTCAAAACGAATACCTGCCTCCTCCATCGCCTCGCGATGCGCGGCCTGTTCGGGTGTCTCGCCCGGATCAATCATCCCGGCCACCGCTTCCCAAAGCCAGGGTTCCGGATCGTTGTTCAGGAAAACCGGCGGTCTGAACTGTTCCACGATCAAAACGGTATCGCGGACCGGATCATAGGGCAGAACGCCGACCGCACTGCCCTGCAACAAGCTTCCACGGCGCAGCACCGGACCCATGCTGCCGTCATGCCGCCGGTGTTGCAGATCGATTTCCTCCATCCCGAAATAATCGAGGTACACCCGGTCATGGCGATGCACGATCACGTCTTTTGCGATGTCCCGCGGATCACCGGTTCGCCGCTGCCCGGCCATAATCTTTGACCAGGCACGCGTTTGAGTGGCGCGAATACTGCGGGCCATGACCTGGGGGGCGACCTTCCCAAAATAGGCCATCTCTTCCTCAGCCGCGAGCGTTGTGAGTTCGCCCAATCTGTCCGCCCAGTTCTGAAGCGACCACAAATCACCCGGTCTCCATGCATCGGGTGCCGGAAAAAAGACCTGCGCTTCGGCCTCGGTCCCGTCTTCTAATTCGACTTTCAAAGGCTTCAGATCATAGTCGAAAGACCCTTCGTAATAATCCAGCCTGGCCAGATCCTCAGGCGACAAGTCCTGCACGAGCAACCCTTCGGCACTGGCGCCTTCCGTTTCCAGGATCATCGGGAAATCCTGCCCCTGAACAGAATGGACAGCATGGCCTCGAAGTCGGGCGGGCCGTGCTTTGCTTTCGCTCAGAGGATGACCAAGAACGCGTTCCAACAACGGCAAGTGCCGCAGCGTTCCATAAAAAAACAAATCAGACAAATTCGATCTCTCTTGTAAGGAAACGGATCAGCGCCACGAACGGTTGGCCTGTTCTGTGGCCAGCCCCGAGACAACGGCACCAATCAGGAATGCAATCAGGATTTCCGGATAAATCAGCAGCTTACCGTACTCAATCCCGATTTTGAAAATGGCCAGTATGGCCTCGAACGGGCCACCGTAACGATTGCGCATGGCAAGCCGGAACATTTCATAACAGCCCTGCACGAACAGCGCCCAGAAAATCAGCGAGGCGACACCAGTCAGCCCATTGTTGATCGCAGCAGTCCAACCGCGCCCGGCCCGCTTACCCATGATGCCCCACCCGCAAACCGCACCAAGGGCCATGTTGACCACGGTAAAGTACCCATAATCCTTACCTTCTTCACCGTTTTCGATGATCATGCCAGAGACAATGAAGGCCAGCACGATGAGGCAAATGGCGGCTACGAGACGCGAGGCAGTGGGCATATAACGGTCCGTCAGTTAACTTGCTTTACTACGGTGATCTGTGTCACATCGCAATTGCGCGTGTCAAAGGCTGCGCCACAGGCAGTCAAATAATAATTCCACATGCGGCGAAAACGCTCATCAAACCCCAAATCTGCGATCTGTTCCCATTTTGCGTTGAACGTTTCATACCATCTCCGCAGTGTCAGATCATAACTTTTGCCGAATTCTTTCGACTTCACCACATTCAGACCGGCCTGATTGATCTGCTGCCGCAGGATCGAAGGTGATGGGAGCATTCCGCCCGGAAAGATGTATTTCTGAATGAAATCTACACCGTTCTTGTAGTAATCCCAGCGGTGGTCACCCACCGTTATGATTTGCAAGGTCGCTTGTGCCCCCGGCTTCAGTCTCTCACGAACGGTTTCAAAATAAACCGGCCAGTATTTTTGGCCCACCGCCTCGAACATCTCGATTGAGGCGATGCCATCATATTGTCCACGCTCGTCGCGATAGTCCTGCAACTTGAACGTCACTTGATCCGAAAGCCCTGCTTTTTCAATACGCTCTTTCGCATATTTAAATTGTTCCTCACTGATCGTAAGGCCGGTTACATGCAGGCCCCGTTCTTTCGCGGCATATTCGGCAAAACCGCCCCATCCGCATCCGATTTCCAGAATGTGGTCGCCGGGTTTGGCCCCCATCTCATCGACAAGGCTGGCGTATTTGGCAGTTTGCGCCTTCTCCAGACTTTCTTGCCCGGTCTCAAAAATGGCACTGGAATAGGTCATCGTGTCATCCAGCCACAAACCGTAGAAGTCGTTACCTAGATCATAGTGGTACGAGATATTCTTCTTCGCCTGCGTCCTGTTATTACGGTGAAGCCAGAACCGCAGCCGTTCATAGGCCTGAACAATAAATTTCCCAGTGAATCCGTCATAGACGGTCTCAGACCCCAAATGGACCAGATCCATGAATGAGCGCAGGTCTGGCGTGCTCCAATGTCCCTCAAGGTAGGCATCAGAAAAACCCAGTTCGCCTTCGCGGATCAGGCGGGCAAAAACATCTCCGTTGTGAATGTCGATCTGGGCGACGGGCCCTGCCTTGGGCCCCTCAGCGCGAAAAGTGCGGCCATCGGGCAATGTAATGTCCAACCGCCCCGACTCCATTCGGGTCAGCATCTTAAAGACCTGGGCGAAATACCTGGGCAAATCCGACTGCCCCTCTGTCGTCGTCAGCACCATCCGCTCTCCCCTCTGCGGTACAGTTATCAGGCTAGGGCGCGATTTTGTTTCTGGCAAGTTTTCAGTTCCTTAGTGGGATTTTCGGCTTTCATACGCACGCAAGGCGCGGTTTCGACCGTCCGCCAGTTTCACGACAGGTTCGGGATAATCCGCCTGCGGACACAGGTTCCATGACCGGGGAACCGCAGCAAAATAAGAAAGCGCAATGTCACTGGGTTTCGTCTGGCCTTCGGCGATCCAGCGCCGCAGGTAAGACCCCTGCGGATCAAACTTTTCCGCCTGAGTTTGAGGGTTGAATATGCGAAAGAAAGGTGCCGCGTCGGGGCCTGACCCAGCAACCCACTGCCAGCCCATGGCGTTACAGGCCGGGTCCCAGTCAATCAGGCAATCCTCGAACCAACTCATCCCGATTTTCCAGTGTGTCATCAGATGTTTGGTCAGGTAGCTGGCAACAATCATCCGGGCCCGATTATGCATACGGCCTGTCACATACATCTGTCGCAGGCCAGCATCGACGACAGGAATTCCGGTTCGGGCCTGCCTCCAGGCGGCAACTTCAGGATGGTGCGGATCGACGTTCCAGGGGAAATCATCCCATTCCGCTTTCCAGTTTTCGGTCAGCAGATGCGGTGAGTGATACATCAGGTGATAGGCAAACTCACGCC
Source organism: Ruegeria sp. YKSF131 (assembly GCF_059612645.1). NCBI lineage: Bacteria > Pseudomonadati > Pseudomonadota > Alphaproteobacteria > Rhodobacterales > Roseobacteraceae > Ruegeria > Ruegeria sp. YKSF131. The sequence goes on from NZ_JBXWQZ010000027.1 coordinate 49,970, forward strand.
AGACCATCTGCCGCAGAAATGCCTCAGTGCCGGGGGTTCCCATCATCGCAGCCTGTTGAACCCTGTGCCAGACTGTACGTGGCCCGATCTCGCCCAATGAAAGGTATTCTGACAGGTTTGATGTTCCTTCCAGATCCAACCGGTCACGGTCAGTGGAATAACGGGGGATATGGTCGAGAAAGTGCTTAAGGCGATCGCGGGCGGCCTGTTCGCCGGGTTGGACATGGGGACGCACGATTGCAGCACCCCGATTCATGTCCGCACCCATCTGCCAGGTGCTTAGTCTGTCACTGGAAGGCCAGGTCGCTGGCGCTGCCAAGCGTGACACCAACGCATCCGGCGCGGGCACGTCCCGCCGCTGAACCGCGCGCCACATAGGGGTATAGACACGAAACGGCTGGCCCTGTTTTGTTGCTACCGTCCAGGGCTCAAAAAGCAAATGACCGGAAAAAGACTTTGCGCATACCCCCAGTTCGGTCAGAGCCGTTTTGATCTGTGTATCGCGTGTGATCGACGCCGGATCATAGGCCCGCGACCAATAGACAGCCTTTGCGCCCGTCTCTTTAACAAGTGTCTGCAAATGCTCAAGCGCATCGCCACGCCGCAGGATCAGGCGGCTACCCAGCCTCGTCAGAGCGTCGCTAAAGACCCCCAGACCCAGCCCCAACCGCCATTTCGGGGCCGCGCCAAGGTGTCGCACAAGAGGGTCATGAACAAAAACTGGTATGATCGGACGACCGCTTGAGACAGCTGCAGTTAATGCCGGATGGTCCGACAGGCGCAGATCCCGTCGGAACCATAAGATGATCGGAGAATGCTCGTTTTCCATATCCGCCCTGTGGTTTTCTTCATTCTACGAATCCCGGCGGAAAGTGGATTACAAAACGCGTTCAAGCGCCTCCAAAAGCTGATCAACCTCCTGCTGCGAGGTATAATGCGTAAAGCTGACCCGCAAAACGCCCTGTGCCGGATCTACTCCCATCGCTTTCAAGGGGCGCACAGCATAAAAGTCGCCGCCTCCGGCCATAACGCCGTATTGCGCTAGTTCCGCTGCAACAGGTTCAGCCGGGCGGTTCAACGACAGCGCAACGGTCGGCGCGCGCCGGGTGGCGTCTGATGTGCCGATCAGACGCACCGCATTGCGATCCTTTACCGCATCCAGAACCGGTTGCAATAAGGACACCTCATGCGCTCTCATCAGATCATGGGCAAAGGCACCCTGCTCTGCCGCGTCCATGTCAGGCCCGCCGTGATGAGCACACAGGAGCTCGACGTAATCGGCCATACCTGCACTTGCCGCAATCTGGGCATGATCCGGGCCCGCCGGGGTAAAACGTTTATACAGAACATCGGCGTTGAAATAATGCGCCTGGTTGGGCAACAACTCTCCTAATGTTCGGCGAATGACCATGCAGCCTTGATGAGGGCCGTAAGTTTTATAGGCCGAAAACAGATAGATATCCGGTCCCAGATCGCCAATATTCGGAAAACCATGTGGGGCATAAGATACGCCGTCCACACAGACAAATGCGCCTGCAGCGTGGGCAATCGCAGTGATCTCGGTGACCGGGTTAATTTCTCCCACGACATTGGAACAATGCGGGAAACAGACCAGACGCACTTTTTCGTCCAACATGTTTTCCAGATCCTGCGGGTTCAGTGATCCGGTCTCCGGATCGATCTGCCACTCCCGCACCTCAATCCCTGCCTCGGCCAGACGGCGCCAAGGGCCCGAATTTGCCTCGTGATCCTGATTGGTCACGACAATCGCCTCGCCAGGTTTCATCCACTGCCGGAATGCCTGCGCCAAAACATAGGTGTTTTGAGTTGTCGATGGGCCAAAGCTCAGCTCATCGGTTTCAACACCCAGTATGGCGGCCATGCGCGTGCGTGCCTCATCCATCTCTGCGCCTGCAAGACGGCTGGCCTCGTACGGGGCGTAGGGCTGAACCTTTCGCTGTGTATAGAACCGAGTCAGACGGTCGATCACCGGCTTGCAGGTATAAGACCCGCCCGCGTTCTCAAAAAACGCCTGTCCTTTCAGGCTGGGTTCGGAAAAAGCCGGAAACTGTGCCCGAACGAAATTGATATCCAGAGAGCTCATGCCTCATTGCTCCTTAGTTGTGCTGTCATATCAACAAGATGCCCGCTCATGTTTCCGGACATCTCAGAAATCATGGCAGGTCTTCCAGCCCAGCCTGTGCTTGCGTCATGGACTGACGAAACACCGGGCAGCCCTTCACCGCAGAAGGACACCGTTACTTAGACAGCGCCATCCGCGACCGTCAAGCTGAAGCAAAAGAAAAAGCCCCGGCGGGACTGCCAGGGCTGAGTTGCTCATACTCTGGGCCAAGTCTCGTTCGGGCCTCAACCCTGAACCTTGGTATACGTCCCCTCGCCTGCAAGAATACCACGGAAACCACCGGGCTCATCCAGACCGAAGACGATCAGAGGCAGGTTGTTGTCACGCGCCAGCGCGATGGCCGACGCATCCATGACCCGCAAGCGCTTGGCCAGAACGTCGTCATAGGTGACCGTGTCATAGCGCACCGCGTCGGCATGTTGCTTGGGATCCTTGTCGTAAACGCCGTCGACACCGTTCTTGCCCATGAAAATCGCCTCGCATGCCATTTCATTGGCGCGCAATGTCGCCGCGGTGTCGGTGGTGAAATACGGGTTACCGGTTCCGGCAGCAAAGATGCACACCCTTTTCTTTTCAAGGTGCCGCACGGCACGACGGCGGATATAGGGCTCGCACACCTCATCCATCCGAATGGCCGAGATAACCCGCGTGAACACCCCAATCTCTTCCAGGGCTGACTGCATACCCAGTGCGTTCATCACCGTGGCCAACATCCCCATATAGTCTGCTGTGGTCCGCTCCATACCCTGAGCAGACCCACTCAGGCCCCGGAAAATGTTTCCGCCACCGATAACCATGCAGATCTCAACACCCAGATCGTGAACCGATTTCACCTCTTGCGCGATGCGCTGAACGGTTGGAGGGTGCAGGCCAAAGCCCTGATCCCCCATCAATGCCTCTCCTGAAATTTTCAACATGACACGTTTGTATGTGGTTTTCGGGGTTTCGGCAGTTTCAGAAGACGGGGAAAGGCTCATGTTGCGCTCCGGGCTGGCACGGGGTTAATTTCCGGCGCAAAATGAAGCAAAAGCTCCGCAGGTTCAATGCGGTTGGTGAGGATTGAGGCAACCGCATATGACCCGGCGATCAACAGACGCGATATTTCGGCAATTGCCCCCTATTCCCGATGACAAGCCTGTCCTGATTGCAGGGCCCACAGCATCCGGGAAATCAGCGCTGGCACTGGAGATCGCCGAACGCCATGGCGGGGTCATCGTCAATGCCGATGCAAGTCAGGTTTATGATTGTTGGCGCGTGATTTCTGCCCGACCATCTGCCGAAGAAGAAGAACGCGCACCGCATCTGCTCTATGGTCACATCGCCTATGATCAGGATTATTCAGCCGGTCACTGGCTGCGTGAAGTGGTGCCACTGCTGACCGGGAGCCAGCGGCCAATCATCGTCGGCGGCACAGGATTGTATTTCACGGCCCTGACCGAAGGCATGGCCGAGATCCCTGCTACCCCAGTGCAGGTGCGGGCCGAAGCAGACTTACTGACCCTTGCTGATCTTGTTGCCGGGGTTGACGAACAGACTCTGGCTGGTCTGGATATACAGAACCGCGCGCGCGTGCAGCGCGCTTGGGAAGTGCAGCGTGCCACGGGGCGCAGCCTGATGTCCTGGCAGGCCGATACTCCACCGCCAATCTTACGGCTGAAAGATGTGGTTCCAATCGTTTTCGACGTCGACAAAGCGTGGCTTCTGAACCGGATTGAACGCCGTTTTGACCAGATGCTGGAACTGGGCGCAATCGACGAAGTTCGCGCCATGCGGGATCGTTTCGACCCCGTTCTTCCCGCCTGCAAAGCCATTGGTGTGCCAGAGCTTATGGCCTATCTGGATGGAAAACTGACTTTGGATCAGGCCCGTGAAAGGGCCACAATCTCGACCAGGCAATTTGCCAAACGCCAACGCACGTGGTTCCGGGCCAGAATGAAAACATGGAATCACGTTGATTTCTCAAAGTGATATCTAGTGTTGTTCATTCCACAAGATTTGACAACCAAAGTAAACGGATCAACGGAAACGAATTAGTTTTTCGTCTGTTATCAGTGATTTGACACAGAATCTCCGCAAGGATTTCTCCTGACGAAGCGCCACATGACAAAATCCGCGCCAAAGTATCAACACTGCGGGAACGTCGCTTTTGTGCATTTTATGTCGATTCCGAACGTTGACGTTAAGTGAATTCTGGTGCCGAATAGCGGCATGGGGATGCACAGAGTCCAAAAACCGGAACCCTTCTTTCTTTCGACAGGACAAGCCCGTGTCGCTTAGAACAATAACAAATCAACAAAATCAATGTCACAGGGAGACATTTATGACCAATACGGCAATCACCACAGACAAGGTGCACTGGGCGGCCGAGATGCACGCGCAGGAATACCGTGACGGCAAGCTTAGCCGCCGGGAATTTCTGGCCCGCGCGACGGCGCTGGGTGTCGCGGTACCGGCAGCCTATGGATTGATCGGTCTGCAGTCGCCTGCGGCGGCGCAAGAGCCGCAGCGCGGCGGCACCATCCGCTATCAGATGGAAGTGCGCGCGCTCAAAGATCCGCGGACTTATGACTGGACGCAAATTGCTACTTTCACAGCAGGCTGGCTGGAGTACCTCGTCGAATACAACAACGACGGCTCGTTCAAGCCGATGCTGCTGGAAAGCTGGGAAGCCAACGCCGATGCCACCGAATACACATTGAACGTTCGCAAGGGCGTAAAGTGGAACAATGGCGACGATTTCACAGCCGAAGACGTGGCCCGCAACATCGCAGGATGGTGTGACGCTGGTCTGGAAGGCAACTCGATGGCATCGCGTATGGCGTCGCTTATCGACGAAAGCACTCAGCAAGCTGCGGACGGTGCAATCACCGTTGTCGACTCCCATACTGTCAAACTGAAGTGCAACGCGCCTGACATCACGATCATCCCGGGCATGGCGGACTATCCCGCTCCTATCGTTCATAGCAGCTTTGATGCAAACGACATGCTTTCAAACCCGGTCGGCACAGGCTTCATGCTGCCCGACAGCCACGAAGTTGGCGTCAAAGGCGTACTGGTGCGCAACGAAGGCTTCGAATGGTGGGGTTATGAGGCCGGCAAAGGCGGCTATATAGACCGCATCGAGTTCATCGACTACGGCACTGACCCGGCTGCATTCCTTGCGGCTTATGAGGCCGAAGAGATCGACATGAACTGGGAGTCTGTTGGCGAATTCGTCGACATCTTCGACGGCATTGGGCTTGTGCGCTCGGAAATCCCGTCGGGCTTCACCATCGTTATCCGACCGAACCAGTTGGCGGAGGACGAAAACGGTAACAAAATCTACGGCGACAAGCGCGTTCGTCAGGCTTTAGCCATGGCGGTGGACAACGAAGTGTGTCTGGAACTGGGTATGTCGGGTTATGGCATTCCGGCTGACAACTGCCACGTCGGGCCAATGCACCCTGAACATGACTCGGCCGTAACTCGCATTCCGTATGATCCTGCCGGCGCGAAAGCCCTGATGGACGAAGCGGGTATGGGTGACTTTGAGCATGAAGTGCAATCGATCGACGATGACTGGCGTCGTAACACCACAGCTGCGGTTGTAGCGCAACTGAACGACGCTGGCATCAAGGCCAAGCACACAGTTCTGCCGGGATCAACTTTCTGGAACGACTGGACGAAATACGCCTTCTCGTCGACGAACTGGAACCACCGCCCATTGGGCACCCAGGTTCTGGCGCTGGCCTACAAGTCAGGTGTTGCCTGGAATGAATCAGGTTTCGCCAATGCAGAGTTCGACGCCTTGTTGTCTGAAGCAAACTCGATCGCGGACGTAGATAAGCGTCGCGAAGTGATGGCCAAACTGCAGGCGATCATGATCGACGAAGGTGTCACGATCCAACCTTATTGGCGGACTGCGATGCGCCATCATCGCGACAATTTGGTGGGTGTTGAAAAGCATATCGCTGACCTGCCGCAGCTTTATAAGTTCGGCTTTACGTCCTAAGCCAAAACACAAAAGGCCGCGCCACCTCGGCGCGGCTTCTTCGTCCTGAATGCGGCGAACAAATAATAACAGCTAAGCGTGGCGTTCCATGAAACCCGCGCTAGCCGACCCACAGGGGCAAATATGGGACTTTTCATTCTAAGGCGCGTTGGCATCATGCTGTTGACGGCATTGTGTCTGACATTCCTGGTTTTCTTCTTAACCAACCTCTATCCGAACCTCGAAAAGCTGGCGAAAACGCAGGGCAACTTTCGGATGTCGGATGAGCAGGTTGAGAGCTACCTGAACAAAAATGGTTACCTCCAATCCACTCCGATAAAATACGGCGAATGGCTGGGTGTCCTGCCCTCATATCGGTACACGAATGAAGACGGAACCGTTCAGGGAAGATGCATTCTGCCGGGCAAAACCGCCGAGGAATCTCCGAATTTTTGCGGAATCCTGCAAGGGTATTGGGGATATTCGACCGTCTTCAAAGAAGAGGTTTCGACCGTTGTTGGCAACAGATTGGCTCTGACTGGCCGTCTGATGCTCTGGGTCATGCTGCTGATGGTTCCGTCTGCGTTGATCCTTGGTGTTTTGGCAGGAATGAAAGAAGGATCTGCCACCGACAGGACGTTGTCGACCTTCGCCATCACAACGACGGCGACACCGGAATACGTCTCGGGCGTGATCTTTATCGCCATCTTCACCTCTTCTGCAGTTGGATTGAAGTGGTTCAAGGGTACGGCCACGCAAGCGATGGAGAACCCGACCTTTGAAAACTTCTTCCTGCCGGTCCTGACCATTGCGCTTTATGGGATGGGTTATATTGCCCGGATGACCCGCGCCTCGATGACTGAAGTGATGACCGCCCAATATATCCGGACGGCGCGTCTGAAAGGTGTGTCCTTCCCCAATATCGTCATGAAACATGCGCTGCGTAATGCGCTGATCGCACCGTTCACCGTCATCATGCTGCAATTCCCCTGGCTGCTGAATGGCGTGGTGATCGTCGAGACCCTGTTCAACTACAAGGGCTTCGGCTGGGCGCTGGTTCAGGCCGCGGGCAATAACGACATTCAGCTGTTACTGGCAATTTCGGTCGTGTCGGTCTTTGTGGTGCTGGTGACCCAGCTGATCTCTGATATCGGCTATGTCTACCTCAACCCGCGCATCCGCATTTCTTAAGGAGGGTTAGATCATGGAACCAATTACCTGGACCGGCTCTATCGCCTTCCTGAACCCGCTTTTTGCACTTGGCCTTGCGCTGATGCTCTTGTCCATTGCCGTATGGATGCTGGCCAGCATCGTGCTGCCCGAAGACCAGATGACGGTGAACCCGGACGGTACGTTGAGCTCAAGCTCAGGCCTGCGGACACTGATACAATTGGCGCTGCGTTACAGTTTCCTGGCCAGTGTAGGAATCGCACTCGCCTATATTGTGCTAGGCGTTCTGATGGGCACCAGCGCCGGAATAATTGGCGCCATGTCCCAGCAGTTTTTGCCCGTATGGGTGTCTTTGATCATCCTTTATGCCATGTCGATCGCTTTCAAACGCAAGCTTGGCCTCTACGGCAAACTGTTTGACAGTCCAATCGGCATGATTGGCTTTGGCCTTGTGATGTTCTGGGTCTTCACCGGGATTTTCGGCGCGATGGATCTGATCGTCACGCATGATCCGCTGTCGCAGGTCTCGGGCATGAAGAACAAAGTGCCAGGGACGCCACTGTCCAATCTGGAGGACGGTCAATACGCCTGGTATCTGCTGGGTGGCGACAACCTGGCCCGCGACGTGTTCAGCCGCATGGTCAAAGGGGCTTGGATTGTTGTTCAGATCGCCCCGCTTGCCACGATATTTGCCTTCATGGTTGGCATCACGCTGGGTCTGCCGGCAGGCTACTACGGTGGTCGGCTGGATACTTTGCTGTCCTTCCTTGCAAACCTGATCCTGGCCTTCCCGGTGATCCTGCTGTTCTATCTGCTGGTCACACCTGAGATCGTTGCGACCGGTGTGCCGAACTACATGGCGGCTGTCTTGTTCGTATTCCCTATCATATTCCTCGGCGTGCTGCTGAACTCACGCTACTATACCAGACCGAACTTCCGAACACCGCTGCTGATCGGAGTTTTGGGGGTTGCAGGTTGGTTCTACCTGTCTCTGATTTCGACCGGTGGCTACATCATCAATACCGACGCCTATCGTATCTGGGGTCTGCCGACCTATCTGGATCTTTTCGATATTCCAGGCGGTATTCTGGTGGTCTTTGTCTCGGTGGTCTTTGTGAATTCGCCCACCGTGTTCCGCATTGTGCGCGGACTGGCGATGGACATCAAAACCCGTGACTATGTGGCGGCAGCACAAACCCGTGGCGAGGGTCCGTGGTACATCATGCTGTGGGAAATCCTGCCCAACGCGCGTGGCCCGCTGATCGTCGATTTCTGCCTGCGCATTGGCTATACCACCATTCTTCTGGGAACCTTAGGTTTCTTTGGGCTGGGCCTGCCGCCCGAAAGCCCTGACTGGGGGTCGACGATCAACGAGGGGCGCAAGCTTTTGTCGATCTACCTGCACCCTGCTCTGCCGCCCGCGCTGGCCTTGTTGACGCTGGTTCTGGGTCTGAACCTGCTGGCCGACGGTTTGCGCGAAGAAAGCCTGAAGGACTGATGTGAAAGCGCCCGGGGGGCCAGCCCCCCGG
>NZ_JBXWQZ010000028.1:0-57765 GCF_059612645.1 Ruegeria sp. YKSF131
TCAGCTGAAGCTACAGGCCGCAAAGGCCAGACTGTATGGCATGAATTTCTATGAGATCAGCATCGAAGAAGCCCAAAAGCTGAACCCGCTGGTCAATTACGACGGCATCCGTTGCGTGATGTTCGAGCCCGATGGCGGCAATGTGGACCCGTCGGGCGTGACCAACGCCTATGCGGTCGGCGCACGTCAACGCGGGGCGCAGATTCACCGTTTCACGCCGGTCACTGCAACCGAGCAGCAGGAGGATGGCAGCTGGATCGTCAGAACGCCAAAAGGCGACATCAGGACACGCTGGGTGGTGAACGCAGCGGGCCTGTGGGGGCGCGAGGTTGCGGCACTGGCTGGGATCGAGTTGCCACTGCAACCTACAGAGCACCAGTATTTCGTAACCGAATCCATGGCGGATGTGAAAAGCCACGGCACCCGCCTGCCATCTGTGTCAGACCGGGATGGCGAGTATTACTTGCGTCAGGAAGGCAACGGCCTGCTGGTCGGCGCTTATGAGAAAGACATGAGGTTCTGGGCCGAAGAAGGCACGCCGCTGGATTTTGCCCACGACCTGTTCCCTGATGATCTGGAACGGATCGAAGAGAACATGATGAACGCGATCGAACGCCTGCCTGCGGTCGGTGAAGCCGGGATCAAGCGTGTCATCAACGGCCCCATGATCTGGTCGCCGGATTCGAACGTTCTGATGGGGCCGGTGCCTGAGGTCGACGGCTATTTCTGCTGCAACGGTATCATCCCCGGCTTCTCGCAATCGGGCGGCATGGGCCTGATGGCGGCGCAGTGGATCATCGAGGGTGAAACGGAATACGACATGTTTGCCTGGGATCTGGCGCGTTTTGACAGCTGGGCCACCAAGGTGTTCACCAAAGCGCGCGTGGCAGATCAGTACAGTCATCGGTTCGCGATCCATTTTCCCAATGAAGAACGCAGCGCCGGTCGTCCGGCACGGGTTCGCCCGATCTATGAGGCGCAGAAGGTCATGGGTGCGGTTTTTGGCCTGAACGCCGGTTGGGAACATCCGCTGTGGTTTGCCGCAACGCCCGGCACCAAAGATACCAATGGCTTTACCCGTCAGAACTGGTGGGGACCGGTGGGTGAGGAATGCAGGATGTTGCGCGACCGTACCGGGATCATCGATATCTCGAACTTCGCCAAGTATCTCTGCAAGGGTCCGGGTGCGGCAGACTGGTTGAACGCCGTCTTTGCCAATACCATGCCCAAAACCGTCGGCAGATCCTGCCTGACCCCGCTGATCTCGAAACGCGGCGGTATTGCAGGCGACTTTACAGTTACCCGCGTGGCTGATGACGAGTTCTGGGTGATTGGCTCGGGCATGGCAGAGCGGTATCACAAGCGCTTCTTCAAACAGGTTCCGCTGCCTGAGGGAACCACTTTCGAAAGCAAAACCGAAACGATGTGCGGCTTTAACGTGGCCGGCCCTAGGTCCCGCGACATCCTGCAACTTCTGACCAACACATCGCTCGCAACCGAAGATTTCCCGTTCATGCGGTCCGCCAAGATTGAGCTGGCGGGAGTTCAGGTTCTTGCCCTGCGCGTCTCCTTTACTGGCGACCTGGGGTGGGAGCTGCATTGCGCCACCCAAGATCAAGCACGACTGTACAATGCCTTGATTGAGGCAGGCAAAGAGTTCGGGGCTGGCCCTGTTGGCAGCCGGGCACTGATGTCTATGCGGGTCGAAAAGGGCTATGGGTCTTGGAGCCGCGAATACAGCCCGGAGTACTGGCCGCATGAAGTGGGTCTTGATCGCCTCTGCAAATTCGAAAAGGACTTCCTCAACAAGGCAGCTGCGCAGAAAGTGTTGCAGAACCCGGCCCGGGAACACCTGGTGGTTCTACACCTGAACGAAGCGGATGTGACAGCATCTAACGCGGATGCAACAGGTGGTGAGCCGATCTTCAAGAACGGTGAAGGGATCGGCCGAGTGACCTCGGGCACCTATGGCTACACTGTCGGAATGTCGTTGGCCTTGGGATATGTAAAAAACGCCCAGCCAGGTGATGAGGTCGAGGTTATGGTTCTGGGGCGACCGCACAGGGCCACAATCCTGCATGAACCGCCCTTTGATGCCGCGGGAAAAGCGCTTAGGGCTTAAAACCGCAATAGCTCAAGGCCTTGTCCTTCGGGGTATTCCGTCACCTCTGCCGGGATGATCGCCAATCCATCCGCTTGTGCAAGCAAAGCAACACGACCACTGTAGGACGGTTCCATCAGACGCACTCGGGGCCGTCCGTCCGGTGTGTGACCGTCAATCTGAACCGGGCGATATTCCTGACGGCCCGCGGTGCGGTGCAAGGGTTCCGACAGAACTGCCTGTACGGCTGCCTGCGGGGTGTGGTGCAGACCGGCGCGGCGCGCCATCATCTGCGATCCGATTATCTGCCAGGCCACAAAAGCAGAAACCGGGTTACCTGGAAGGCCGATGTAAAGTGCACCGCCACGCCGACCAAACATGATCGGCTTGCCCGGTTTCATTGCGACTTTCATCACATCCGTCACGCCACCGATCTCAGTGAACAGACGCGGCATATGATCCTCATCGCCGACAGAAACACCACCGGTCGTGATGATCAGGTCAGAGGTTTCAGTCGCGTCCAGCAAGACCTGTTTCAAAAGCGCGGGGTCATCTTCAACCGGCCCCCGGTCCGTGAGTTCAATCCAGGGCTTCTGCAACAGCGCAAGCAGCATGTAACGGTTCGAGTTATAGATCTGCCCCGGGCCAAGGGGCTCACCCGGTTGGCGCAACTCACTGCCGGTTGAAAAGATCGCAACCTTCAGCTTGCGGAGAACCACGACCTCGCCATACCCGGCGGATGCAAGGGCTGCCACCTCGCGCGGGCCAATCTCGCAGCCGCGCCGCAGGATCGACGCTCCGGCATGAAGGTCTTCACCGGCACGCCGGATATGTTGCCCGGGCTTTGGACGGCGGCTGAAGCGAATTTGCCCCTCTACAACATCACAATCTTCCTGCATGACGATGGCGTCGTAATCAGAAGGAACAGGCGCTCCGGTAAAAATCCTCACCGCGCTGCCGACAGGTGCAGCATGAGACCCGCTGTCCCCCGCCGCGATGCGACCCTCCACCGGCATCTGGAACAGGTCGTCATCGCCAAGATCTGCGGTTCGAACCGCATAACCATCCATTGCCGAATTGTCGAAAGCGGGCATATCGACCTTGCTGAAACAGTCGCGGGCCAATATTCGCCCTATTGCAGCGGCCAAAGGCAGCGTTTCCGTTTCTGTGATCGGATCAGCAGCGGACAGGCCACGGTGCAGGGCCTCATCCACGCTCAGATACATATGCACGTGTCGATCACAGCCGCATCCATCAGCCATATCCAGCCTCCAACTCTGCGAACATATCTTCCACCCATTCTAAGGTGGGCTAGGTTCGCTCAACCGACACGACATCCGCGGTACTGTCATTGACATAGGTCACGTGTCACCGTGTGGCGCGCTTCGAAACCACGGGTTGGCTGGCTAATCGCGACTTAGTATACAGTGGCTTCTCGGATGGCTCTCAGGCCGGGATCAGCTCTTCCTGATATGCAAACAGCGCCGGTTGCCCACCCGTATGCAACAGCACAACCTTCTGACCCTGTTGAATGGTGCCGTTTTCACGTAATTCCAACAAACCCGCAAATGTTTTGGCCGAGTAGACCGGATCCAGAAAAATACCCTCGGCGCGCGCCATCAGTGCAAGCGCCTTCCGTGTGGACGGGCCTATCCGCCCATATCCAGGAGGTAATGCGCCGTCCCATGTGAGGATGTCTTTCATGACCAGAGCCGGGTCAAACTCCATCATACCCGCCAACCGTTCCAATACCTTTTGCAACCGCGCATGTTGCTGGCGACGGTCGCGGCGAACGCAGATGCCGTAAACAGGTGCCGTGTTGCCAGTCAGACGCAGCCCGGCCAGAAACCCGCCGTGGGTCGAACCGCTGCCGGATGGCACCACTGCGACGTCGAAATCGGCGATCTGATCCAGTAGTTCGGCAGCCCCGGCCACATAACCCAACGCCCCCAAGGGCGGATGATCGATGCCCAAGTGAATTACATATGGCTTTCGGCCTTCAGCGATCAGCTGATCTGCCCGCACGTGAAGGGCATTGTCGGCCCCGGCCTCGTCTTCTCCGGTATGGTAGTGCATGTGCTCGGCACCCAGAATCCGGGCCAGAAGAACATTCCCCGAGGAATAATAGTGCTCTCCCATATCGGGCACGCGCTCTTCCAATTGAAGCACGGCCTCCATCCCAAGCTTCGACGCAGCCATGGCAGCCGTGCGCACGAAATTGGACTGCACAGCTCCGGTGATCAGAATGGTGTCTGCCCCCTGTTTCTGTGCCTCACCCATATAGAACTCAAGCTGCCGGGTTTTGTTGCCGCCAAAGCTCAACCCTGTCAGATCATCCCGTTTGATCCACAGTTCCAGACCAAGCTGGTCGGACAGACGATCAAGCCGTTCGACCGGCGTGGCAGCTGTCATCAGTCTCGCGCGGGGATAACCGGCTAGTTTCTGTTCAATCGTCATGTCTGCGTTCCATCACCTCACCCATTCAGGATCGCGCCGAATAGGGCATATCCAGCAAGAATAGTAAGGATAGTGATTGCCGGAAAGATCGCAGACCGGAAATGGCCAGTTTACTGCCCAGAGAAACAGCCACACGGCTCTATTTCTCGCTCGGGTCGCTTTCCGCGTAATTCCGTAATACATCCATGTCTGCAATTTCCGCGTGGTTTCGGTTGATCTTCACCCCGACTGGTTTCAACCTCGAAAACGCTCGGCTCAGGCTTTCGGGTTTCATCCCCAGACGTCCGGCGATCAGCATCTTGTCATACGGCAGTTCAACTTCGCACTGGCCGGCATCGCTATCACACAGATTCAGCAGGAATTCCGCGACACGCTGCGCACCTGTCTGGGCCTTGAGCTGTTCGAGCTGCGCCACAAGGGAATGCAGGTGCGTGAATGTGGCCGCCAGAATCGACACGCAGATTTCCGGATCTTGCTTCATCAGCGACAGCAGCACCGGACTTGGAATGTGCATGATCTCGCAGGGAGATACCGCCTCGGCCGAAACGGGATAGGGCACATTGCGCAGCGCAACGGCTTCACCAAAGCTTTCACCGCGCGTGAAAACACTCACCACGGCTTCGGCACCGGTCGGGGAAATGCGAAACAGCTTGACCCAACCAGCCAGTACAACATGTACGGCCCTGGCTTCTTCCTCTTGCAGAAAGATTGTCTCGCCCCGGTCGTATTGCCGCCAGACGGCCTGACGCAGCAGAGTATCGACGTGTTGCTCTGGCAGGCTTCGCAAGAGCAGTGACTGCCGTGCAACTATCTTTTGTGCCTCGTGTGACAAGAAGGCAGCCCCTTATTCGTCCGTTCCGGGAACACCCCCGGATGATCAACCCCGTGACATGCTATGCCAAAGCCAGCGCGGGGGTGCCACCCTTTTCTCGGTCTCCAACTTGACTATTGTCATGTAAGGGCGCGAACCACTGGCATAGGTTCAACGAAATTTCAGTTATCCGGGGAGCACGCCAGATGGACTTCGAGCAATTTTTTAGCCACAGCCTCGACACTTTGAAAGACGAAGGCAACTACCGGATTTTCATCGACCTGCAACGCCGCTGTGGCGCGTTTCCGAACGCGCGCCAAACCGACGGACCGGTCCAGCGGGATGTGCGGATCTGGTGCTCCAATGACTATCTGGGCATGGGGCAGCACCCTTCGGTGGTCTCTGCCATGCACGACGCACTGGAACGCTGTGGAGCAGGCGCTGGCGGTACGCGCAATATCTCGGGCACCACGCATGATCACGTTCTGCTTGAGGCTGAGCTGGCCGATCTGCATGGGAAAGAAGCGGCATTGCTGTTCACTTCGGGATATGTGTCGAACTGGGCTGCTTTGGGGACATTGGCCGCGCGAATTCCCGGGCTGATCGTGTTTTCTGATGCGCTCAACCACGCCTCGATGATCGAAGGTATCCGGCATTCGCGTGCCCAGAAGGTGATTTGGAAACATAACGACCTGGCGGATTTGGACGCCAAACTGGCCGCAGCTGATCCCAACGCACCCAAGATGATCGCCTTTGAATCGGTTTATTCCATGGATGGCGATATCGCCCCCATCAAGGAAATCTGCGATCTGGCGGACAAGTACGGCGCGATGACCTATCTGGACGAGGTTCATGCCGTCGGCCTTTACGGCCCGCACGGGGGCGGAATTGCCGAACGCGAAGGATTGATGGATCGCCTGACGGTCATCGAAGGCACGTTGGGCAAAGCGTTCGGCGTGGTTGGTGGGTATATCGCAGCCTCAGCCGCGCTGTGTGATTTTGTCCGCAGCTTTGCCAGTGGCTTCATCTTCACCACTGCCCTACCCCCATCGATTGCAGCCGGCGCCGCCGCATCGATCCGGCATTTGAAGCATTCAAGTGCCGAGCGTGATTTGCAAAAAACCCGTGTGGCGCAGGTACGCGCCCTTTTGGATGCAGAAGGCATTCCGCATTTGACCAACCCCAGCCATATCATCCCGGTGAAGGTTGGCGACCCGGTGAAGTGCAAGTTCATTTCAGACACGCTGCTTGAGGAGTTTGGCATCTACATTCAGCCGATCAACTATCCCACAGTTCCAAAAGGAACCGAGCGCCTGCGGATCACACCGTCACCCGTTCATACGGACGAGGATATCGATCATCTGGTGGGCGCATTGTCGGCGCTGTGGCAGCGCTGTCAGATCGCGCGGATGCCAATGGCCGCACAATAACCTAAGCGTCCCTTTGCTTGGTAACCTGCCGCCCCTTTTGGGGCGGCTTTTTTCAGATCAGGTAAAGTGCGAAGATCACGGCAGAGAACCCCGTCAAAACTATGGTGAAACCCCGCAGCCAGCCCGGGCTTTCAGCCAGGTCCAGATATCGGGCCAGGATCACACGGGCTTTGATCAAGGCAAGGAGCAGGATACCACCTGCAATGAGTTCGCCAGGCGTTTTCATCAGGGTTAAAAGCGTTGAGGCCAGACTTAGTGCCAGAAGCACCAGCCATGCGCTGGTGAGTGAGTTCGGACGCCTCCGGAGGGAGTATTTAGCAAAAGATGAAATTGCCGACATCTTGGTTATCCCAGAAGATAAATAACGGGAAACAGCAGGATCCAGACCAGGTCAACCATGTGCCAGAACTGTGCGCCCGCCTCGATGTTACGAGGATCATCGCGCCACGCGACCAGCAGCAGAATGCCCACCCCGGCCAGAACATGCGCCGCGTGAAACCCCGTCAACAGGTAGTAGAACATGAAAAACGGGTGGGTTTCATAGGTAATGCCTTGCCCCGCCTTTCCAGCGTATTCCACGCTTTTGACAACCAGGAATGCAATCCCAAGTACAGCCGCACCTGTCAGGGCCAGCCTGGCCTTGAACCGGAATGCTGCGCGGCGCCAGTTCAGGGCCTGTGCGGCCAGATAACCAGATGTGACCAGTATTGCAGTATTGAAGGCTGCCCCTGTTCGATAAAGATGCGACTGCGCCTCGGCAAAGCCTGCAGGGTCGGTCAGGCGAACGCCCATGAACGCGATCAGCCCGGCACCAAAAACCAGCAGCTCACTGATAATCAGAACCCACATCAGCAATTCGCCCGGAAGCTCGTCGATGAAAGAAGTTTCGCTCATGCTCCGACCAGTTGGCGGTAGATCTGCGGTAGGGCCATGGTCAAGCGGTGTGGGTCAGGAATAACCGCAAACCCACCCTGTCCGAACATGCGCGGGAACCAGCTTTTGCCGGTTTTGTCGATGGTGACGCCAAAAACCGATTGCCCGGCGCGGCGTGCCTCGCGCACGGCCATGCAGGTGTCTTCAATACCGTGGCGCCCTTCGTAATGGTCAAGGTCATTGGGTTTGCCATCGGTGATCACCAGCAACAGGCGGCGTTTGCGGGTCTGGCTTGCCAAATCCTTTGAACAGTGGCGGATCGCGGCCCCAAGCCGTGTGTAATGACCGGGTCGCAGCGATGCGATACGTTGTTCAACTCTGGCGCCCATAGGCTCATCAAACCGTTTGCATCGCTGGATATAGACGCGCTGACGTTTCAGCGAACTGAAGGCATGAATGGCGAAATCGTCGCCGCAGGCGTTCAGGCCCCAGGCCAAAGCGGCCAGAGCTTCACGTTCAATGTCGATCACGGCGCGACCGGTTACGGCACTTTCAGTGGAACGGCTGACATCCAGCAGGATCGAGACTGCCAGGTCGCGCGCCTCGGGGCGGGATTGTTGCCAAATGCGGTCGTTGCTTTCGCCACTGGCCATGCGGTCAGTTTCGGCACGCACGGCGGCTTCGATATCCAGCTGGTCACCGTCCAGATGGCCGCGTGTCATCACACGACCGGGGCGCAGCGCCTCGAACTGGCGTTTGACCGCGCGGATGCGGCGGGCGGTGGCAGGGTCCTTGCCGAAGGCGGCAGCGTCGTCGCGGATATCCGCATCCGACAGCAGGACGTTGACGTGATCTGGCAGATACCGGCCCGAGCGCACGTCCCATTCGGGGTAGAGGATGCGACCGGACAGACGCTCGCGATTCACATCCTCGGGTGCCAGATCAAGGTGCAGCTTCAGCCGCGTTGGGGGGGCTTTTGATATCTGACCAAGGCCAATCTCTTCCTGATCATCGGCCGCTTTCTTGGCGTTGTCGGGATCGTCATCGTCGATGCGGCGGTTGATGTTCAGGAACTCGGCCCAGCTGAGGATGGCTTCGAACTTGTGCAGGATGAAACTGTCGCTGCGCTCGGCTTGATCCGATTTGCGACGGCGGGCGCGGTGGGTTTTCTCACCGGATTCCTCGGGCGGACCTTCGGTTTCGGGGTTTTCCACCTCGTTATGTTCGGAAAAGCCAACCGCGCGCAGTTCGGGCCATAGGGGAACCGGGCGCATAGGCTGATAGCCGCGGGGGGCGATCAGGTCCTCGTCCAGTGTCAGAAGCTGCTCGGCTTTCGCCGACAGCGGTTGAGGGTCACACAGCCTATGTTGGATAAGTTCTTCGACTGCCGCCTCAACCGGTGGCAGGTTGGGGATATCGCGCTGATGCAGCACGCCCTTGCAAAGCTCGGTGTAAAGCGGACGCAGGCCGGGGGCGTCGTCCAGGGTCGCATCAACCATGCTCTGTGCGGCGATCAGTGCGCGCAAGTCGGCGCGCAGCGGATCGTCTTCATCAATTCGTGTTCCGGCATGGGCAGCCGCAGCGGCCAGCCAGACATACAGCGCGCCGTTTGCTTCGCGGGCTGGAAAAACCGCCAGCCGGTCCGGTAGGCGCAGAACTTCACCGTCGAACGAGGCGCGTGGCATCAGTTCTGCCTCTGTCGCCAGACGACGACGCCAACCCAGACGGTGGTGTGAAACCTCGGGCGAGACCGGGCGCAACTCTACGCCCGGACCACCGCCCAGCCCTCGAAAGAGGACGGCCAGCCGCCCCGCGACCTCAGAGAGGTCGACCGCGGCTCCATCGTGCACCAGGGGTGCATCGAGGCGGCTGGCAAGGGTGTGCCACAGTTTCCCGATCGTTTCTTCGGGTTCCCATGGCTCAAAATCGATCTTGACCATCGGCCGGCCTCACCCAAAGACAGCCGTAACAAGATCGAGGAGCCCGCGTTTGATATCCTCGTCATCTGTCAGAGGTTCGATCATGGCGGCAAGGATGGCGCGGTCGGTGGACATGCCTTGTGCGATCAGTGTCGCGGCATAAACAACCAGTCGGGTGGAAACGCCTTCCTCAAGATCCTGACCCTTGAGCCCGCGCAGCTTTCCCGCCAGCCGCACCAGCGGCTTGCAACGTTCCAGCGGCAGACCGCTTTCCTGTGCAACCACTTCGGCTTCCATCTGCGCGGACGGGAAATCGAACTCCAAAGAGATGAAGCGTTGCCGAGTCGAAGGTTTCAGGGTTTTCAGGATATTCTGGTAACCGGGGTTGTACGACGCCACCAGCATGAAGCCAGGTGCGGCCTCAAGCTCTTCGCCGGTGCGGTCGATTGGCAGGATGCGCCGGTCATCGGTCAGCGGGTGCAGAACGACAGTGACGTCTTTACGGGCCTCGACCACCTCGTCGAGGTAGCAAATCGCCCCTTCGCGCACTGCGCGGGTGAGCGGGCCATCGACCCAGACGGTTTCCCCGCCTTTCAGCAGATAACGGCCAATCAGGTCGGCAGCCGCCAGATCATCATGGCAGGCGACGGTATAAAGCGGGCGGCCAAGTTTTGCGGCCATGTGGGCCACAAAGCGGGTCTTTCCGCAGCCCGTCGGACCTTTCAGCAGAACTGGCAAGTCGTTGTTATAAGCCGCGGTGAACACATCGCATTCATCGCCTTGGGGCAGGTAGAAGGGGGCGTTTGCCGCCCCCTCTTTCAGTTTTATGGAGCCATCCATATCCATTACTCCGCGGGGGTTTCAGCGGCGCCGGGTTCAATAACTTCTTTCCGGGGAACCCAGATCGAATAGATGAACAGCAGCGCACCAAGGACCACGACGATACCGGAACCCAGACGCATCCAGTAGAAGATTGCGATCTGGTCTTGTACGTCCATGAAGTAATCTCCGACCACACGTTGCATGTGCGTCTGCACGGTTCCGCCGAAGGTCAGCACGAAGGTCATAAAGACCATACCGCTGGTCATCAGCCAGAACGATCCCATGTTCAGCACCTGATTGTAAGGATCACGGTTCTTGAGGATCGGCATCGCATAGCTGAAGATCGCCAGGTTGAGGCAGACATAGGCACCGTAGAAGGCCAGGTGACCGTGGGCCGCAGTGATCTGTGTGCCGTGGGTATAATAGTTCACCCCGTGCAGCGTATGCAGGAAGCCCCAGACGCCGGCACCAAAGAAGGCAAGCGTTGCACATCCCAGAGACCATAGCAGAGCGGCCTTGTTGGGATGGTCACGACGGCCCTTCCAGACCATGACGAAGGCAAAGGCCATCATTGCGAAGAACGGGATCACCTCGAGGCTTGAGAAGATCGACCCAATCCACTGCCAGTAACCGGGGGTACCGATCCAATAGTAGTGGTGACCTGTTCCAAGAATGCCCGAGAACAGCGCGGCGGCGACAATGACATAGAGCCATTTTTCAACCACCTCACGGTCCACACCAGTCAGCTTCAGCATCAGGTAGGCCAGAATTGAGGCCATGATCAGTTCCCACACACCTTCGACCCACAGGTGGACAACATACCACCAGTATTGCTTGTCCAGGGACAGGTTGCCCGGGTTGTAGAAGGCAAACAGGAACAGCAGCGCCAGACCCCACAGGCCCAACAACAGGATATTGGTGATTGCAGTCTTCTTGCCCTTCAGAACGGTCATCGACACGTTGTAAAGGAACATCAGCGCGGCGACGACGATACCGGCCTTGACCCATTTGGGTTGCTCAAGGAACTCGCGCCCTTCTTTGCCCAGCAGCCAGTTGCCTTCGAACAGGTTGAAGACATAGGTCAGAACCACGCCCAACGTACCGACCACAAGGATGATCAGCTGCAGATAAGCCAACTTGGGCGAATGGATTTCACGCTCGGCTTCTTCCGGAATAAGGAAGTAGGCTGCACCGAAGAAGCCCAGTATCAACCAGACGATCAGCGCGTTGGTGTGCAGCATCCGCACGATGTTGAACGGCAGAAGCTCGCTCAGGAAGTTCGGGAATACATAGATGAAGCCGGCCAGCAGACCGCCGATCACCTGTATCGCGAACAGTGCCATGGCTACCGCAAAGTAGGCATAGGCGATTTTTTGGGATTCGTATTTCATTGCTCCATTCCCCTTCTCAGCCAGCCTCGTTGGGCGGCCAGTCCTGAGCGTCGATATTGTCCGTCCAGATCAGGAAGTTGGTCAGATCCCGGATCTCTTCGTCGCTGAGGTTGAATTGCGGCATCTGCCGACGACCGGGAATGCCGGTGGGTTGTGCCTCCATCCAGCCCTTGAGAGATTCAAAGGCCGATTCCGGGTCGTCCAACACGCCCCAACGTGTCATCACATTGCCGACCTCAGGGGCAAAGTACGCCCCTTCGCCAAGGATCGTGTGACAGTTGATACAGGCGTGTTTTTCCCAAACATGTTTACCCCGAACCACACTTTCGTCGAGCTTCGCGGCATTTTCAGAATTGACGATATACAGGTGTGAATGGGCTGATAGAGCCAGAAAGATGAGGATGAAGAACAGTGACCCGCCATAGAAAATATTGCGAGCCATGCTCTTTGTCATGACTTCTCGCATCGCGCTCTCCTTTGCGCAGATTAGCTAGTGCAGGCAACATGACGTGCGGGTCACAGGGCTGCCTTAACGAAAGTCAAGACTTCTAAAGTATCCTCAGGAACGAGATCAGACATCCGCAAACAGCGAAAATAACGAAATGACCTTGGGATTGCCTTTAAATCTGAGGCAATTGTGAACACTTTCGCGTCGACTTTTTGACATGAAGGACCTATTCAACCACCTGAGAAAAAGGTGAAAAATTCCGTTTCAATGATTGATGGGTGAAAATGGCGAACTATTCCTATATAGGTTATACCCCTGGTGTAATCACGGTGAATACGATTGGGCCGGACACGGTTACGTTGGATGTCAATTTTGATCCCGACACGGATCGACGTTTGTTTAGTGTGACTGACGCAGCTGGTGGTTTTATTCAAAACGGAGGTGGAGCACCTGTTGTCGATACAGGGGATGTTTTCAACGGTGACCGCTTTGACGACGAAGACGGCGATGACCTGACGCAGACCGGTACTATCACCACCCTCGATGGTTCGACCACCTTTTTGAGTGGCTCAATATACCTGGAAGAATCCTACATTCTGTCCAAACCAGGCGGAGGCACAATTACTGTATATCGCGTCGAAGTTGACGGCATATTGGGCGGCTATATTACCTCTGAACCTCTTGTGCCCGGCACGACCTACTCGATGAACATCGTGAATGTCACGCCGACCAATGCGCCCGACACAACTGACCCTGCTGCCATCATTGACGTGCCGTGCTTTGCTGCCGGAACACTTATCATGACGCCAGAAGGTCCGATGCCCATCGAGGATCTGAAGGTGGGTGACATGGTCGTCACTGCGGACAATGGACCGCAACACATACGTTGGATCGGAACGCGAAACCTATCGCATGAAGAGCTGGTGAAAAAACCCAAGCTGCTTCCAATCCTCATCAAGGCCGGGGCCTTGGGGTGTGACTTGCCAAAACGCGACCTGCTTGTTTCGCCACAGCACCGCATGCTGGTTCGATCCCGAATCGCCGTCAGAATGTTTGACGCAGAGGAAATCCTGGTCCCCGCTCGTATTCTTGCCGCCAGCCCTGGTATCAGCGTTGCAGATGACACCGTGTCAGTCACATATTTCCATCTTTTGTTCGACCGCCATGAAATCATCTACGCAGAAGGTGCCCAGTCAGAAAGCCTTTTTGTCGGCGCACAGGCTCTGTCCAGCGTTCCCCCAGAAGCAAGGGCGGAAATCTTCGACCTGTTTCCGGAACTTGAGACCCCAAGGTACGTTCCTCAAGCTGTGCGGCACATACCTGAAAACGGAAGACGCGCGCGTGCGCTCGTGTCCCGCCATGTAAAGAACGAACGCCCCTTGATATTCTGAATAGCAATACGCGGTTAAGGTTCCGTGTCAGCCGTGCTTCGCTGCGCGCGGCCCTGTCAGCGCAGGCCACATGGCAAACAGGTACAACCCGATTGCGGCAATCCATAACCCGTCAGCCGTCAGCATGGCCGTCATATATCCACCTGCCAGCCCGGACCCCAACCAGCGGACCAAAGCCGCCGCCGCCATCAGCCCATATCCGACCGCCATTGGCGACGGTGCAACAAGGGGCCGGCCGCTGTGGCCAAGGGCGGCGCGGCTCATGACGGCAAGGGTCATGCCACCAACGCACCCGATCCCCAAAATGTGAAGCGCGCCGATCTCATTACCATATCCGATGACGGCAGACCCCCACAGCAACAACCCAAGGGCCAGCATCATCAGGCCCAGGTGCAAAGCAATCAGGATCGGCTGCCGCAGCGCCCAACCCGCTCTCCACCGTGCCATGCGCATCAGTTGGGCGCCGCCCAACAGCAACGCGCAGATACCCGCCAAGGAAACACTACCCAAGGTCAGCACCAACAACGGCAGCATAAGGGCAAGCGCCATCACGGCCTTTTCCAGCACCGCGTTTGAAACCGGCCACAGGGCTTCGGGCACACCGTCGCGTTTCATTGCATTGCGCGTAAAGGCTGGAGTGATACGCCCCCCCAGTATCGCTATCATTGAACACAAGGTCAGCAGCCCTGCGCGCACCCCGGTATTCAACGTGTCTGTGGTGAGTCCAATCCATTCCAGATGAACCATCAGGTTGGCCACCCATACCAAACTCAGAAGATAAATAAATATCATGTTCTGTGGCTTGGGCCTGCGTACCAGCTGGCTGGCAATTTTCAGGACAAGAATTGGAACAAAGCTCAGGTCGATAATTGCGACGGTAGTCGGAGAGAGCGACCCTGATAACCACACAGCCAGCCGCCCCGCCATCCAGATCAGCGCTACGACCGTGACAAAACGCGCCCGCACTTCGGGCGTCCCGGTCCAGTTCGGAACTGCCGTCAGAAAGAACCCACCCAGCGCTGCTGTTGCATAGCCAAAAATCATCTCATGGGCATGCCACATAACCGGGGGCATTCCATAACTTTGCTCGTCATAAGGTAAAAGCCCATCCAGTGAGGCCAGCCAAATACCCCAGGCGACACCAGCAAATACGCCATAAAGACCGGCGGAAAGGAAAAATACCCGAAATCCTTCGCTGAAAATGCGCGATATTGCAGATGACATGCCTGCTCTCCATGGCCCATCTCGTCCTTCAACAAGCAGTACTGTCCGACGGGATTGGGGCACTTAACCGAAATCAAGACGTCAAAAACATGTGCGAAAAAAACAGGTTTTATTGCTGAAATCTGCACCTGGTTTTTGTCCAAAGAACGAAGTTAGCGCCGCGCCCGTTGACTTTGGTCAAGGATGACAATCCCGTGATGGATCAGTCTCCGCATTGCCTCACCACGCAAATGGAGAGTGATCATGTCACTTGGAATCAGCTACAACAAGACCGGCCGCGCTTTTGGGGTCGGATTGGCAATGTTGTTGGGCAGCGTCGCTGCTCCAGCTTTTGCCGACGAGCCAACACTTAGCGACGAAGCCTTTGAAGCTTCGAAACAACTGTACTTTGAACAATGTGCAGGCTGCCACGGGGTTTTGCGCAAAGGCGCTACCGGTAAAAACCTGGAACCGCATTGGAAGAAGACCGCAGCCGACGGCACCGTAACCGAAGGCGGCACCCTGAAACTGGGTCAGGAACGCCTTGAGAAAATCATCGCCTGGGGAACTGAAGGCGGGATGAACAACTTCTCGGACATCATGTCTGAGCAGGAAATCAAGGATATGGCGACATACATCATGATGGAGGCCCCAAAGCCGCCTGAAATGTCGCTGGAACAGATGAAGGCAACCCGCAAGGTCTACGTCGAAGAAGCGGACTATCCGACCGAACCGCTGCACGGCCGCAACTGGGAAAACTTCTTTGTCGTCATCGAACGTGACGTCGGCAAGGTTGCAGTCATTGACGGCGACACGAAAGAAGTGCTGACGCATATTCCGACCGGCTATGCCGTGCACGTCCTGAAGGCTTCGGAGCATCACAACATCACCGAACCCGAAACGCCGGGCCGTTTCTGGTATACAATGGGCCGTGACGGCAAGATGACCAAGATCGACCTCTGGCAGACGCCGGACAAGATGCTGGTTTCGGAAGTCAAGATCGCCTATGACGCGCGCGATGTCGCCGTGTCAGGTGACGGCAAATACGTCATCGGCGGTGGGTACTGGCCGCCTCACTTTGCAATCGTTGACGCGCAGACCATGGAGCCGGTCAAAGTCGTATCGACCCGTGGCACCAACGTAGATGGCGAGTATGTGGAAGAAGCCCGTGTGGCCGCTATCTACACCACGCCGAACGAACCCACCTGGATCGTTGCCGTGAAAGAGCTGGGGCAGCTCTGGCAGGTTGACTACACCGACCTCGACAACTTGCGGATCGACAAGATCAACTCGGCCAAATTCCTGCATGACGGGTTCTTCGACCCGACAGGCCGGTACTTCCAAATCGCGGCTAACGCATCGAACAAGATGGTCGTTGTCGATACTGAAACGCACAAGCTTGAGGCGATGATCGACACCGCTGCCCTGCCGCACCCCGGCCCGGGCGCGAACTGGATTGACCCAAACTGCGGACCTGTGGCGGGCACAACCCACCTGGGTGTCGGTACCGTGACAGTCTGGGGCAACGACCCAGAAGGTCATCCGGATCAGGCCTGGAAAACCTGTTACGAGGTGGAAACCGACGGCCCCGGCCTGTTTGTCCGCACCCACCCGAACTCGGATTACATCTGGGCTGATCAGACCAAACACCCCGAGCCGGAAATTCAGCAATCGGTTCAGGTCATCTCGAAAGAGACCGGCGAGATCGTGAAAACCATCCAGATCACCGAAGACGAAGGCAGTGCCGCTGTTCACTTCGAATTCAACGCCGATGGTACCGAGGTCTGGGTTTCCAAGTGGAACCTGTCGGACTCGAAGGAACCCAACGGTCAGATTGTGATCTTCGACGCCAAGACATTGGAAGAGATCGGTCGGATTGACGGACTTTACGCCCCGACCGGCAAATTCAATGTCTACAACCGGTCGAACCACGTCACCTGACGGGTTCGCAACCTAAACCGGAAAGGGCGGGCCCCTCGCCCGCCCTTTCCTCGTTTGACAGATCCGCCAAACTCACCG
The DNA here is from genome assembly GCF_059612645.1 of Ruegeria sp. YKSF131. Classification (NCBI taxonomy): domain Bacteria; kingdom Pseudomonadati; phylum Pseudomonadota; class Alphaproteobacteria; order Rhodobacterales; family Roseobacteraceae; genus Ruegeria; species Ruegeria sp. YKSF131. Next base: position 16,866 of record NZ_JBXWQZ010000028.1, read on the forward strand.
GCCTGCCACCTAAGGCCAGAAAAGACAGCCAAAACGGAGCCCGGATATGACTTCCGAACCGGATAAGAAAAAACCGATCTGGCGCCGGTATTTCCTGTGGGGAATGCCCGTGGCCGGTATTGCTGCGGCTTTCGCCGCCGGCATCATCTTCTGGGGTGGGTTCAACACCGCCATGGAAGCCACGAATACCAAGGAATTCTGTGTCTCGTGCCACGAGATGCGAGATTTTGTTTATGCGGAATACCAGGGCACGATCCACGACGTGAACCGGTCGGGCGTTGGTGCGGTCTGCTCGGACTGTCACGTGCCCAAGGACTGGACCCACAAAATCATCCGCAAAATAAAAGCCTCGAAAGAGCTTTATGGAAAGATGGTCGGCACCATCAACACCCGCGAGAAATTTGAAGCCAAGCGCATTCATCTTGCCATGAATGAGTGGGAGAGGATGAAATCGACGGACTCGCGTGAATGTCGAAACTGCCATGACTTTGAATCGATGATGCCCGAATTCCAGCGTCCCCGTGCGCGTCAGCAGCACCTGAACGCAATGGAAACCGGTCAGACCTGTATCGACTGCCACAAGGGCATTGCCCACTCGAACATCCGAGACCGCGCAACCGACGAGTATCTGGAGGAGCTTGAGGCGCCAAATCCGGCCTTCATCCGACAAATACCGCCAGAATACCTTGCCAGTCTTGAGCGGATCGAAGCCAAGGAAGCTGCCGAGGCCGAGGCTGAGAAAGCTGCAAAGAAAGCCCAGCAGGAGGCCGTTCAGGCCCAGATTGCGGCAGCAGTTGACGCGGCTGTCGCGGAAGAGCGGGCAACGGCTGCAACCGATGGTTCGACAACACCTGCCGGCAGTGAAAGCGGCGATGTCGGTGGCAACATCGAATGGAATGCGGTGGCCAGTGCGGAACTGAAACTGTTCTATCCAGGCCAGGCGTCCTTTGAATGGGTGCAGAACGGAAAAACCCATGGCGGGGCCCGTCCGCTGACCAAAGGTGGCGATCAATGTTCGACCTGTCATGCCAAGGAACTGGATGCGATTGGTAACAAGATCGTTGCTGGTGGCGAGCTGGAACCCACTCCGATCCCCGGCAAACGCGGTGTGATCGACGCAACCGTTCAGGCGGCACATGATGACGAAAACCTGTACATCCGTCTGCAATGGCCGGATTCAGGGCACAACCCTGCTCCGTTTGTTGATGGCGGCAAAATGGACCCCGAAAACCAAATCAAGGTCGCAATGATGATCACCGGAACCGGCATCGAGCTGGGCGATCAGGTCGGGTGCTGGGCGTCGTGCCACGCCGACAACACCTATATGCCCTTTGCGCCTGAGGCGGATGCAATTGCCGCAAACGGGGATGTTTCCGGTCGCCTGACCGCTCAGGACACCGTGACCAAGTACCTCAGCGAAAGCCGCACCGAGATCGAAATCAAAGGCAGGGGCGGCAAGGCTTTGGGCGGTTGGGACAAGTTGCAGGCCGCAGAACAGATCGAAGAGTATCTGGCTGATGGCACCTATCTTGACCTGATGCGTGTCTACGCGGACGGCAGCGCTACAAATGGCTATCTGCTGGAACAGCGTGTGGTCAATGATGGTGAGATCGCGGCCTCGGCAAACCTGTCAGGTGGCGTGTGGACTGTTGTCTTTACACGTCCGCTGAACTCGGGCGCGCCGGGCGACATTCCACTGGAGGCAGGCCGGACCTATACCGTCGGTTTTGCCATTCATGACGATTTCGCCAACGCAAGGTTCCATCACGTGACGCTGAACACCAGCCTTGCGCTGGATGATGACAGCGCGCTTATCAACGTGGTCAAGCAATAACAGTTTGGGGCCGGTTCACCCGGCCCCAAACACCTTGGAAAGGAGACATGGACCATGAAACCCCACCGCCTTCTTCCCGCGCTGCTGCTTCTTGCCGCGCCAGCCTGGTCAGATGAAACCGCCGAAATCTGTGCTGAAGCCGAAGAGCGTTATGTCGAGCTGTTCGGACACCCCTCGGCCTCGGTCGAGGACGCCAAGGTGGTTTTGATGTACAACTACAATTTCTGCCCGTTCGAACTGACCGTAAAGGCAGGTACAACTGTCCGATGGGTGAACGTCGACAAGCGCACCAGCCACAGTGTGTTGCTGAAAGACGGCAGCGAACCCGAAAGCGACCGGCTGTTCCCGGAAGAAACGGTTGAAATAACCTTCCTGACACCGGGCCCTCAGGATTATCTCTGCGGGCCCCATTGGGAGACACAGAACATGATCGGGATGATCACTGTCGAGCCCTGATCTGAGCTACTCCTACAGACTGAAAACGGAGCGCCGGCGCAAATCCCGCGCTCCTTAACTTATGTCAAGGAGGTTGGTTTTCGATTGCGCCAATCTGCCCTCATGACACGCCCGGCCTACCCAGCAACGTCCCGCAAAAGCATTGGACTCGCGCAGGAAACCCCGGGTTTCGAAGACATTCAGACCCAGCGAGTTTGAACATGAGCGGTAAGGTTTTTCTGATAGGTGCAGGCCCCGGCGACCCTGAACTAATGACGCTGCGTGCCCTGCGAATGCTGCAGGAAGCAGATGTGGTGGTCTATGACAGACTGGTGTCTGCCGACATCCTGAATCTGCACGCCGAAGGCGCGCGGCTGATCCCTGTTGGGAAAGCGCCCAAATGCCACACCGTCCCACAGGACCGGATCAACGAAATCCTTCTGGAAGAGGCCAGCGCAGGTCACACGGTCGCCCGTCTGAAAGGTGGCGATCCGATGATCTTTGGCCGCGGCTCGGAAGAAGCCGCTTATCTGATGGCCCATGGCGTGGCGGTCGAATACGCACCGGGGATAACGGCGGCGCAGGGCGCGTCCTGCTCGACCGGCGTGCCGCTGACCCATCGCGGTCTGGCCACCTCGGTTCAATATGTCACCGGACACCGGCAGGCAGACAAAGTGCTGGATCTGGACTGGAAACGCCTGGCCGACCCAGACACGACGCTGGTGGTCTATATGGGAGTGGCCAACATCGGCCAGATCGCCATGGGGCTGATGACCGAAAACCTGCCGGGATCGACGCCGGTTCTGGCCATCGGAAATGCAACGACACCTAATGAAAGCCGCCTGGTTTCACGGCTGGACCAATTGGCCAACGACGTGCGCACCTCCGGGCTGAAGGCGCCAACGCTTTTCATCATCGGCAAGGTTGTTTCACTTTATGCCGAACAGCCCGTGGCGGACATTCTGGAACGGGCCCATGGCTAAGCTGGGGTGCAGAAAACATGTGCCGTGCCCCGCGCCGAACAGAAATGTGCCTGGCCGCACGGGGTGGGTCGCCCGAACCTTTCTGACAACTGCGGTTCTGGCTGCAACGTCCGCCTTTGCTGCCGATGTTATTGATCCCAACGCACTGAAAAGACTTGTCCATCAGGATTGCGGTTCGTGCCATGGGCTGTCGCTGAAAGGCGGCCTGGGGCCCGATCTGCGCTCGAAAACACTGGAGCATTATGACGCCGAGGTTTTGACCGGCGTCATCCTTGACGGCATCCCCGATACGGCGATGCCCCCGTGGCGGCCTCTGATCAGCGAAGAAGAGGCCGAATGGATTGCCCGATACCTGCTGGAACAGGAGGCACGATGAAATACCTTATCCTCAGCCTTGCGGCGACATTGATGATGACCGCGGCCCAGGCCGAGCCGATGGCGACAGGAGACCTTGGGCTGGTGATCGAACGTGCCAGCGGATCGGTCCTGTTGGTGGACCAGTCCGACCGTGCCGCTCTGGCCCGGATAGAAGGATTGGGCGACCTGTCCCACGCCTCGTTGGTCTATTCACCGGATGAACGTTTTGCCTTTGTCTTTGGCCGCGACGGTGGATTGACCAAGGTTGACATTGTCACCCGCCAGATCGTGAACCGCGTTGTGCAGTCCGGAAACGCCATTGGCGGCGCGATCTCGGACGATGGTACGCTTGTGGCGGTATCGAATTACGAACCCGGCGGTGTGCGCGTGTTTGATGCGCAAACGCTGGAGATGGTGGCTGACATTCCCACTGGCAGCAAAACGATTGGTCTGGTCGACGCGCCGGGCCGCCGCTTCGTTTTCACCATGTGGGACACGGGCGAAACATGGATCGCGGATTTTGCACAGGGGGCGCCTGAGATCACCAGGATCACCGATATCGGCAAGAACCCCTATGACGCGCTAATCACTGCCAATGGCCGCACCTATATCGCCGGCCTGTTTGGCGAGGATGGCCTGACCGCGCTTGACCTGTGGTCCGACAACCCGGAACCGATCCGCGTTCTGCCCGGCTATGGCCGTGGTCAGGAGGAAATGCCGGTCTACAAGATGCCCCATCTGGAAGGTTGGGCGCTGACAGGGTCCGAATTCGTCTTGCCCGCCGTTGGCCACCATGGGGTTTTGTGGGTAGACGCCGCCACTCTGACCGAGACCGGACGCACACAAACCCACGGACAGCCGGTCTTTGCCATGGCCCGCCCGGACGGGCGACAGGTCTGGGTTAACTTTGCCCACCCGCTGAACGATACCATTCAGGTCATCGATACTGTCAGCAAACAGATAATTCACGAGTTCAAGCCCGGCCCGGCCGTTTTGCACATGGAGTTCACACCACGCGGGCACGAAGTCTGGATCAGTGTGCGCGATGCGAACAAGGTCATGGTTTATGACACGCGTAGTTTCGAAAAACTGCGTGAGATCGAGGCCGAAAGCCCGTCCGGCATCTTCTTTACCGCGCGTGCGCACAAAACGGGTCTGTAAGTCATGCAACACATTACAGACCCGATCGACCGTCGCTTACTGGATGAATTTCAGCGCGATTTCCCGGTAATCGAACGCCCGTTTCAGGTTCTTGGAAACGCAGTTGGGCTTGACGAAAGCGAAGTCATCCACCGCCTGACCAGAATGCGCACCACGGGCCGCATCACGCGGGTTGGCGCAACCATTACACCCGGCGTGGTGACGGCCAGTACGCTGGCGGCAGTCTCCGTCCCGGAGGAGCGGCTGGAGGAGGTCGCCGCCCTGATCGACGCCGAACCGGGTGTAAACCACAATTATCAGCGCGAGGACGCCTGGAACCTCTGGTTCGTCGCAACCGGCCCTGATCGGGCACATGTGGATGATACCCTCACACGGATCAGCCGGGTCACCGGGCTGCGTGTTCTGGATTTGCGGCTGGTGCGCCCTTTCAACGTTGATCTCGGGTTCCGCATGATCGGCGGGGTCAAAACCGTGCCCACAGCACGTCAGGTGGATGCGTCTGCGATGCGCGAGGGTGATCGGTGTCTGCTGCAGACGCTGAGCTCGGGTTTGTCTCTGGTCGCCGAACCTTATGCAGATTTGGCACATTCACTGAACCGGGACGTTGATGATGTGATGGCGCGAGTCATCGCGTTGCATACTGCCGGTATCATTTCGCGGCTGGGCGTCATCGTACGTCACCGGGCTCTTGGCTGGTCCGCCAATGCGATGGTTGTCTGGGACTTGCCAGCAGAGCAGATCGACACAGCCGGCCCCGCTTTGGCGGCTTTCCCCGGTGTGACATTGTGTTACGAGCGCAACCCGGTGCCCGGTGTGTGGCCATATCGCCTGTATTCCATGATCCACGCGCGGTCCCGCAGCGAAGCATTGGACGTACTGGCCCGTGCGACGGCCTTGCCCGAACTGACGGGTGCACGGAACAAGGTTCTGTTCTCAACCCGCTGCTTCAAGCAGACTGGTGCGCTGATTCAAACCAAGGAGGTCGCCGCATGACGCTGGACCAAACCGACCGTGCGATTCTGAACCGTATGCAGGACGATCTGCCACTGGTTTCACATCCTTACGCAACTGTCGCCAAAGAACTTGGACTGACCGAGGCCGAATTACTGGCACGCCTGACGCGCATGAAAGAGTCCCGTGTCATCACACGTTTTGGGCCGTTTTTCGATGCCGCAGCAATGGGCGGTGCCTTTTGCCTCTGTGCGATGGCCGTTCCGGCTGGGGAATTCGAAGCGGTCCTGACCAAAGTCAATGCACATCCCGAGGTCGCCCATAATTATGAACGTACGCACCGGCTGAACATGTGGTTCGTTTTGGCCACGGAAACGCCCGAAGGGATCGAGGCCGCAGCCGATGCAATCGAACGGGAAACGGGGATCGAGGTTCTTTGTTTCCCCAAACTTCAGGAATTCTACATCGGCTTTCGGGTGGCGGCATGATCGACGCAACAGACAGACAGATTATCCAAGCACTGCAGGGCGGATTGCCGCTGGTTACCGCCCCATATGCTCAGGTTGCTGATGATCTGGGGATGCAGGAAGCCGACCTGCTTGAGAGGCTGTCAGCCCTCAAAGCACGCGGCGTAATCCGCCGCATCGCAGCCGCCCCTAACCACTACAAGCTGGGAATGACCTCGAACGGCATGACTGTCTGGGATGTCGAAGATGACCGCATCGCCGAATTGGGCGCTCAGATCGGTGCTCTACCCTTTGTCACCCATTGCTATGAACGCCCGCGCGCCTTGCCCGACTGGCCCTATAACCTGTTTGCCATGGTTCACGGTTCGGATCGGGATGAAGTCGAGGAAAAACGCGCCCAGATCACTGCGATCTTGGGTGACGCCTGCCGGGCCAAGGATATCCTCTATTCCACGCGCATCCTGAAAAAGACCGGTTTGCGCCTGAAAAAGAAAGGCTGAGACGATGTTTCGCCTGACCGAATACATGCACCAGCTGGTCAAACCGACCCCGGTGCGAAAACGCCGCCCCGGCCCTGTGAAGCCGGTGGTGATCTGGAACCTGACGCGGCGCTGCAATCTGAAGTGCCGTCATTGCTATACCGTCTCGGCGGATGTTGCGTTCCCGGGCGAGCTCAGCCACGAGCAAGCCATGGTAACCCTTGAGGATCTGGGCCAGTTTCGCGTCCCGGCCCTGATCCTCTCGGGTGGGGAACCACTGGACAGGTTCGATTTCTTCGACATTGCCAAACGTGCCCGAAACCTTGTGCCGATGCTGGCGCTGTCGACCAACGGGACACGAATTCATGATGAGACCGCCGACATGATTGCCGATGTCGGATTCAACTATGTTGGCATCTCGTTGGATGGGATCGGGGCCACGAATGACTGGTTCCGCGGTGTTGAAGGGGCTTTTGCAGACGCCCTGCGCGGTGTGCGTGAATGCAAGAGGCGCGGCATCAAGGTTGGCTTGCGGTTTTGCCTGACCGAAGGCACGCAGCATCACCTGCCGGACCTGCTTCAGCTATGCGACGACGAGGGCGTCGACAAGTTCTACCTTTCGCATCTGGTTTATGCCGGGCGCGGTGACAAGAACCGCGGCGAGGATGCCGAACATCAGCGCACCCGCAAGGGAATGGATCTGCTGTTGGAGCGCGCGTGGGAGGCTGCCTCGGGCGGTCGCCCGCTGGACATCGTGACCGGCAACAATGACGCAGATGCGGGGTATTTCCTGAACTGGATTCGTACGCATTTCGACGCTGACAAGGCCGCGCATGTCCGCGAGCATCTGGCCGCTTGGGGAGGAAATTCCAGCGGTTTGGGCGTGGCCAATATCGATAATCTGGGCCGGGTCCATCCTGACACGTACTGGTCCGATTACACAGTAGGCAACGTTAAGACGACATCGTTTTCCGAGCTTTGGACCAGCGACGATCCGATGCTGGCTATGCTGCGCACGCGTCCGCGCCCCCTTAAAGGGCGCTGTGGGGCTTGCGAGCTAAAGGATGTCTGCGGTGGCAACACCCGCATCCGAGCCCTGCAACTGACCGGTGATCCCTGGGCCGAAGATCCGGCCTGTTACCTGACAAACGAAGAAATCGGTGTTGACGACGCAGGCGAGCGTCTGCAGGTTACGCCGTTCCGGGGGAAAAGCCATGATCCGGCGCATCAATTCTTTTAGTTCCGTCTGCTCTGAGCCTTCGACATGGGCGCCAGAGACACCTAAGGGGGCCTCCGGCGGGAGTATTTTTGAAAAGATGAAGCTCGTGTTGATGTGTTCTGTGCTGGGCGCTAGTGGTGCCTGGGCGGATGCACCAACGGATTATGCTGAACATTGTGCGTCCTGCCACGGTGAAAACCGCTTGGGCGGCGTCGGCCCGGCCTTGATCCCCGAGACGCTCCAGCGCATGCGCGGGCCCCGCATCGCAGCGGTAATAGCCGAAGGGCGCGCGGCGACGCAAATGCCTGCTTTCTCGCACGAACTTGACGCTTTGCAGATTGAAGAGCTGGCCGGCTGGCTAAAATCACCGCTGGAAACCGACCCCGAATGGGGCGAGGCCCATATCATGAACAGCCGCACGCTGGATGACGGTTACATCCCCGTTGAGGCGCCAGTGTGGTCAAGTGACCCGATGAACATCACCCTGGTGGTCGAAACCGGGGATCATCATGTCAGTGTGCTGGACGGTGACACGTTTGAGGTTCTGGACCGGTTCGAGACACCCTTCGCGGTTCACGGCGGGCCGAAGTTCAGCCCGGACGGGCGTTACGTATTCATCATGTCCCGGGATGGCTGGGTTCAGAAATACGACATCTGGGCCCTGCAACAGGTGGGGCGCGTACGGGCAGGGCTTAACAGCCGTAACATCGCAATGTCCGGCGACGGCAAGTGGCTGGCCGTTGCGAATTATTTGCCCAACAGTCTGACTTTGCTGTCGACCGAAGACCTGTCGGTGGCAAAAGTCATTGCGATCAAAGGAAAAGCGGGAAAATCCAGCCGCGTATCCGCGGTGTATCAGGCCCCCCCGCGTGAGAGCTTTGTTCTGGCGCTCAAGGATGTTCCCGAGATCTGGGAGGTCTTCTACGGAGCCAACCCGCCGCAATCCGGGCTGGGTCACGACTTTCGCATCGAAGGGCAGTTCAAGAACCCCGATCCTTTCCCGGTGCGCAAGATCACAACGCCCGACTATCTGGACGATTTCTTTTTCGATCAGAGCTATGAATACGTCATGGGTGCCGCGCGCGATGGCAAGGGCGGACAGGTGATCGACCTTGTTATTGGGCACAAGGTGGCCGATCTGGACTTGCCGGGGATGCCGCATCTAGGCTCGGGGATTACGTGGAAGCATGGCGATACGACCGTTATGGCCACGCCGCATCTGACTGACGGCACGGTGTCGGTGATCGACATGGGGACTTGGGAAACCGTCAAGCGGATCAAGACCGAAGGGCCGGGATTCTTCATGCGGAGCCACGAGAATTCGCCTTACGTCTGGGCCGATGTCTTCTTTGGCCCCAACAAGGATGCCATGCATGTGATCGACAAGCAAAGCCTTGAAATCATAAAGACTTTGCGCCCTGCCCCGGGCAAGACCGTGGCACATGTAGAGTTCACAAAGGATGGCCGCCACGCGCTTGTATCGATCTGGGAAGATGACGGCGCGGTGATCGTTTATGACGCACAGACGCTGGAAGAAGTGCGCCGCCTGCCGATGCGTAAACCATCTGGGAAGTACAATGTCTGGAACAAAATCACCTTCTCGGAAGGCACCAGCCACTGAGGGCAAATGGCCGGTCTGGAAACTGGCCATTCTGCTTTATCCAGCCACCATGTTGACCGTGGCTATTAACCTGTTTCTGGCCGGGCTGATCCTGCACAGTGCCGGATTCTCAGCGATAAAACCGGTTCCGGCGATCCTGTGGTCAATCCCGTTGGGCGTTCCGGCGACATGGTTGGCCGGGCGCTGGGTTCGAGGGTTGATGGATGAAGCTGACGGGTAGCTGCAAATTCGCGAGCACCTGATCTAAGTCAAGTCTCCGCCTAACAGAATCCCATAGGGTTCGGGAAAGAACGCCGAGTTGGATTCTCAATGCCCACCTTCCACCCCTCGCATAGCTTGTTTGATCGCGTGTCCCGTGCGGTGTGTGGTTTGGTGGGCATTTTCCTGTTGCTTTTGCAAATGCTTGGTCCGGTGCTGGCGAGTCCCGGTGAGAGCATGTGGGTGGAGATCTGCTCGGAGGCGGGCGCGGTCTGGGTCCAAGTTGACCTTGAAGAAGGGGACGACGATCCAACCGCGCCCTGCCCGAAATGCGCGGACTGTGCGCTTTGTGCGGTGACGACGTCAGCACCGATGCCGGGCGCTTTGCTGTCCGCAAGCGTCGGAAATGTTCAAAATGTACGCAATGAACATGGGGAGCAGTGCATTTTGTACAGCCCCAAACACCTGTGGCCCGAAACCCGGGGGCCCCCGTTTGCGACCCGAGAAGAATCTGAACGCGCCCCGCGCGCGTCCATGGCGTCTACCCAATTGATCGGAGGTGCGCCGTGGTCGTAAGTCGCGCAATCCATTTCCTTCTGGCCCTCGTTCTGTCCTGCAGTGTTGCAATCAGTGCACGCGCCGACAGTCTTGCCAGCTTTCTTCCCGACATTGATCCGGCTGACCTGGCCCCGGGTGCCGACGCGTTTGGCCCGGCACGTAGCGACGTGAAGGTTGCCCCGGTCCTTCGGGGTGGCGAGACGATCGCATGGGCTTTTCTGACTTCGGACTTTGTCGGCACGACCGGCTATTCCGGCAAACCCATTCACGTGGTTGCCGCCATTGATGCGGACGCTGTTCTGACCGGCGTTCAGCTGGTCAAGCATTCCGAACCCATCGTGCTGATCGGCATTCCCAATTCGCGCATGGTCGAACTGACCGAAGGCTATGCGGGCCTTGACCTGAAACGAGAGGCCGAGACCGGGGGTGAGGGGCATGACCTCGACATTATCTCGGGCGCGACCGTGACGATCATGGTGATCGATGACAGCCTTGTGCGCGGCGGGATCAAAGTGGCCCGCGCGCTGGGGCTGGGTGGATTGTCTCCGGTACAAGCTGGAGGTCCGCAACGCGAAGTCGATATGGCGCAGGATGCCATTTACGACTGGACCACATTGTCGGGAGACGGCTCGGTCCGGCGGATGACGCTGGATGTCGGGCAGGTCAATGCCGCCTTTGAAGCCACAGGGGATCAGCGCGCGATCAAGCGACCCGAACCGGGCGAGCCGGATGACACCTTCATCGACATGCATATGGCGCTTGTTTCGGTCCCGTCGATCGGCAAGTCGCTGCTGGGTGAGGCTGAATACCAGAACCTGACCAACTGGCTGGATGAGGGCGAACAGGCCATTCTGGTTCTGGGCCGCGGGGCCTATAGCTTCAAGGGATCCGGCTATGTCCGGGGTGGGATATTTGACCGGATTCAACTCATCCAGGGCGACAGCTCGGTGCGGTTCTTTGACAAGCAGCAGCGCCGTCTGGGTGAGGTTGCAGCGCCAGATGCCCCCAGCTTTACCGAACTGGATATCTTCAAGATCCCCGCTGATGCCGAGTTTGACCCGGCCGAGCCGTTCCGCCTGCAATTGCTGGTGCAGCGTGCCGTCGGGGCGGTTGAAAAGACCTTTCTGACCTTCGATCTGGGATACAAGCTGCCGGAACAGTACCTGTTGCCCGTCACCACCCCATCGGTTGTGGATGATGCAACCGGCGAAGCGGCCGCCAAGGCGGCCCTGTGGCAGCGTATCTGGAAGGATCGCACCGTCGAGATCGCCGGGCTTGGTGTCATGCTGCTGGTGTTGACGGCGACGTTCTTCTTCCAGTTCCACGCCACGATGAATGCGCGCGTCTTTTACTGGTTCCGCATCGGGTACCTGACGATGACCCTGTTCTTCATCGGCTGGTATGCCAATGCGCAGCTGAGCGTGGTGAACCTGATGGCGCTGGCGGGCAGTTTACGCACGGGGTTCTCGTGGGACGCGTTCCTGCTGGATCCGCTGGTCTTTATCCAGTGGTTTGCCGTGGCCGCCGCCCTGTTGTTCTGGGGTCGTGGAGCCTATTGCGGCTGGCTGTGCCCGTTTGGCGCGCTTCAGGAGCTGACCAATAAGATCGCACGGGCGTTTAAAGTGCCGCAATGGACTTTGCCCTGGGGTCTGAACGAGCGGCTCTGGCCTGCGAAATACATGATCTTTTTGGGTCTTTTTGGTCTGAGTTTCGTGTCGATCCCGCTGGCCGAGCAATATGCCGAGATCGAGCCGTTCAAGACCGCGATCATTCTGAAATTCATGCGCGACTGGCCGTTTGTGGTCTTTGCGCTGGTCCTGCTGGGGATCGGGCTGTTCATCGAACGGTTCTATTGCCGCTATCTTTGCCCGCTGGGCGGAGCGCTGGCGATCCCTGCCCGTATCCGCATGTTCGACTGGCTGCGCCGCTACAACGATTGTGGCACGCCCTGTCAGACCTGCGCCAATGAATGCCCCGTTCAGGCGATCCACCCCACTGGTGAGATCAATCCGAACGAGTGCGTCACCTGCCTGCATTGTCAGGTGCTCTATCAGTCCGAGGACAAATGTCCCGTCGTTATCCGCCAACTGAAACGGCGGGCCAAGACCGGGTCGGTCACACCTAAGACCCCCCTCGGGCAACCACCGGCGAACCATCCAAACGCCAAACCGAAAACCGTTTCCTAAAAGGAGGAACGACCATGTCGGACCAAGAAAACAAACTGAACATCACGCGCCGCGGTATGCTGGGGGCCACTGCCACCGGTGCCGTCATCGCCGGGACCGGTCTGGGATCGACCCTGATGACCGCGAAAGAGGCCAGCGCTGCCGCCAAGCAGCATCTGGAGCCGGGCGAGCTGGACGAATATTACGGCTTCTGGTCGTCGGGCCAGACCGGCGAACTGCGCATTCTAGGCGTGCCGTCCATGCGCGAGCTGATGCGGGTGCCGGTGTTCAACCGCTGCTCGGCCACGGGCTGGGGCCAGACCAACGAGTCGCTGAAGGTTCTGACCGAGGGCCTGCTGCCTGAAACCAAGGAGTTCCTGGCTGCAAACGGCAAGGTCACCTATGACAACGGCGACCTGCACCACCCGCATATGTCGTTCACCGACGGCACCTATGATGGCCGTTATCTGTTCATGAACGACAAGGCCAACACCCGCGTGGCCCGTGTGCGCTGTGACGTGATGAAATGCGACAAGATCATCGAGATCCCGAACGCGCATGACATCCACGGCCTGCGTCCGCAGAAATTCCCGCGCACCGGCTATGTCTTTGCCAACGGTGAGCACGAGGCCCCGCTGGTCAATGACGGCCAGATCCTTGATGATCCGTCACAATATGTAAACATCTTTACTGCCATCGACGGCGACACCATGGAAGTTGCATGGCAGGTGATGGTGTCGGGTAACCTCGATAACACCGACTGCGACTATCAGGGCAAATACGCCTTCTCGACCTCGTATAACTCGGAAATGGGTATGAACCTGGCCGAGATGACCGAGAACGAGCTGGACCATGTGGTCGTGTTCAACCTCAAAGGTATCGAAGAGGCCGTAGCGGCCGGGAACTATCAGGAACTGAACGGCGTCAAGGTCGTGGACGGGCGTAAAGAGGCGGGTGGAAACCTGACCCGGTACATCCCGATCCCGAACTCGCCACACGGTGTGAACGCAGCGCCTGACAAGAAACACATCATGATCAACGGCAAGCTGTCGCCGACCGTGTCCGTGATCGATGTGGAAAAGGTCGATGCGCTGTTCAGCGAAAACGCCGATCCGCGTTCCGCTGTTGTCGCCGAGCCGCAGCTGGGTCTTGGCCCGCTTCACACGGCGTTCGACGGCAAGGGCAACGCTTATACCACCCTGTTCCTGGACAGCCAGGTGGTGAAGTGGGACATCGCCAAGGCGATCGAGGCCTATGCGGGTGCTGATGTTGACCCGATCGTCGACAAGGTCGACGTGCATTACCAGCCGGGCCACAACTCGACCTCGATGGGTGAAACTGCCGAAGCCGATGGCAAGTGGCTGATTTCGATGAACAAGTTTTCGAAAGACCGCTTCCTGAACGTAGGCCCGCTGAAGCCCGAAAATGAGCAGCTGATCGATATTTCCGGCGACAAGATGAAGGTGGTCCATGACGGCCCGACCTTTGCCGAGCCGCATGACTCGATCATTGTTCACCGGTCCAAGGTGAACCCGGTGAATGTCTGGGACCGCAACGACCCAATGTGGGAAGAGGCGCGCGCGCAGGCTGCCGCTGACGGCGTCGATCTGGACGAAGGTGCCGAGGAACCGATCCGGGACGGCAACAAGGTGCGGGTCTACATGACCTCGACCGCGCCCGTGTTCAGCATGGAGAAGTTCACCGTCAAACAGGGTGACGAAGTGACCGTTTATGTCACCAACCTGGATGACGTGGACGATGTGACCCACGGCTTCTGCCTGTCGAACTTCGGTATCGCGATGGAAGTTGCACCGCAGGCCACGGCCTCGGTCACGTTCATTGCCGACCGTCCGGGCGTGCACTGGTTCTATTGCCAGTGGTTCTGCCACGCGCTGCACATGGAGATGCGCGGCCGGATGTTTGTTGAGCCGCGGAGCGCATAAACATGCGTTGGCCCCTGCTCATACCGCTCCTGCTCGGCTCGCCCCTTTGGGCGGCGGACTGGGATGTGCCCAACCGGGCGGGGGCCATCAACGAGATACTGGCGCAGGCGGCGGATGGGGACACCCTTCGCCTGAGCCCCGGCGATTACGTCGAGCAGTTGGTTCTGGACCGGCCCGTGACCCTCGACGGGCTGGGACAGGCCACCATCGACGGACAAGGCCAAGGCAGCGTGATCACAGTGACCGGGCCGGGCGTGACCCTGCGCGGGCTTACGGTGATCGGATCAGGCTCGGATCATGACGGGATCGACAGCGGCATCCAGCTGACCAAGACGGCGCGCGCGCCGGTGGTCGAGGATAACGTGCTGCTGGGCAATCTTTACGGCATCGACATACACGGTGCGAAGGACAGCATCGTACGACGCAACCGGATTGAAGGGCGGCAGGATCGCCACATGAACGCGCGTGGCAATGGTGTCTATGTCTGGAACGCGCCGGGTGCGGTGGTTGAAGGCAATGACATCCGCTATGGCCGCGACGGGATCTTTGTGAACTCGTCCAAGAAGAATACCTTTACCGGCAACCTGTTCCGCGATCTGCGGTTTGCCGTTCACTACATGTATGCCGACGACTCGGTCGTCAGCGACAATGTCTCGATCGGCAACGATCTGGGCTATGCGGTGATGTTCACGACCAATGTGCGGGTCGCCAACAATGTCTCGATCGGGGACCGCGAACATGGCGTGATGCTGAATTACGCCAACAAGAGCGTCATCACCGGCAATGTGGTGAAAGGTGCCAAGGAAAAATGCACCTTCCTCTATAACTCGAACAAGAACGAATTCACCGACAACTGGTTCGAGGGATGTGGCATCGGTATCCACTTTACCGCTGGCAGCGAACGCAACCGCATTGTTGGCAATTCATTCATCGGAAACCGGACGCAGGTGAAATACGTCTCGACCAAGTGGGTCGAGTGGTCCGAAGACGGGCGCGGCAATTACTGGTCCGATTTTGCCGCCTATGATGTGGATGGCAACGGTATCGCCGATGTCCCCTATCGACCCAATGACAGTATGGACCATGTGCTGTGGACCCAACCCGCAGCCAAATTGCTGCTCGGCTCGCCTGCCGTGCAGCTGGTGCGCTGGTCGCAATCGGCCTTCCCGGCACTGTTGCCGGGGGGTGTGATGGACAGCAACCCATTGATGCAAGCCCCTGAACCCCCAGCTATGAAAAAGGTGCCTCATGACGGATAAGGCCCTGTCAACTGACCATGTCAGCAAGAACCGGGGGAAAACCCGCGTTCTTGACGATATCACCCTGTCCCTTGCCCCCGGTCAGCGCGTGGCGCTGCTGGGCCATAACGGCGCGGGAAAGTCGACCCTGATCAAATCCATCCTTGGCCTGACGCCCATTCGGGACGGAGCCATTCGGATCGGGGGTGCCACCCCCGGCAGCGCGCAGGCGCGACGGGATACGGCCTATCTGCCCGAGGCGGTCTCGTTTCACCCGGCGTTGACCGGGCGCGAGCAGCTGACGCTGTTTGCAAAACTGTCCGGGTCAAAAGCCGATGTTCCCGGCCTGCTGGAGCGCGTTGGCCTGAGCGACGCATTGGACCGCCGGATCGGTGCCTATTCCAAGGGGATGCGGCAACGACTGGGGCTGGCGCAGGTGCTGCTGGGACAGCCGAAAGTGGCGCTGCTAGACGAGCCGACATCCGGCCTGGACCCGATCTCGCGGCAGGACCTTTATGCCATCATTGATGAATTGGCCGCGCAGGGTACCGCCGTGCTGATTGCCAGCCATGCTTTGACCGAGGTTGAGGCGCGCACCGACCGGATCGCCATCATGCGCAAGGGTCGGATGGTCGCCGATGACACGCTGAACAACCTCTCGGCGCTGGCCGGGCTGCCGATCCGCCTGAAGGTGCGTGCCAGCGCCAATGCGGATGCCTTGGCCGCCGAACTGGGCGGCAACCGGATCAACGGCGCGTCCGTTGAGCTGCTCTGCACACCCGAAGACAAGATGGAGGCCCTGCGCCGGATCGCCGGGTTGGGCGATGCGGTGGCGGATGTGGAAATGACACCGCCCAAGCTGGAGGACCTTTATCGCCACTATGCACAGGAGGAGAGGACATGACCCGCTTCCTTGCCATCACCCGAACTGAAATGCTGATCCTGCGCCGCAACCGCTGGCTGTTGGTTGCCACGCTGATCATGGTGCTGTTCGCCTTGGCGCTGACCTTTGCGGGCAGTGCGCCCACCGGCACATTGGGTGTCGATATGCTGACCGTATCGGTCGCGTCGATGACCACGTTGTCGGTCTATCTTGCGCCTTTGCTGGCGCTGATGATTTCCTTCGATGCCATCGCGGGCGATGTGGACCGGGGCAGCCTGTCGCTGCTGCTGTCCTATCCGGCCGGGCGCGGGGAAATCCTGTTGGGCAAGTTCTGCGCCCATCTGGCCGCGCTGGCCTTTGCCATGACCGTCGGTTTTGGCACCGCAGGTGCGGTAGCCGCGTACTTTGGTGGTGCGGGGCCGGAAAGCCTGATGGCGCTGGTGCGACTTGTCCTGACCTCGATCCTGCTGGGCGCCGTGTTTCTGGCGCTTGGATACCTGCTGTCCGCTTTGGCGAGGGGCGCCACGGCGGCGGCGGGTCTGTCGGCCGGGCTTTGGCTGGTTTTTGTCGTCCTTTATGATCTGGGCCTGTTGGGGGCTGTCGTCATGGACAAGGGCGGCGCCTTCACCCAATCCGTCTTTCCATGGGTGATGGTGGCCAACCCGGCCGATGCTTTCCGTTTGTGGAACATCGCCGCGACCGAGGGTGTTGCCATGGCTTCGGGCATGACCGGGGCCGCACAGGCCCTGCCGGTCTGGGCCGCGCCCGCGTCGCTGCTGATCTGGCCGGTGCTGGGCTTTGCCCTTGCAAGGCTGGCTTTCCGGAGGGTTGAGCCATGAGACGTCTTGCCCTGATCGCATTGCTCGCACTGGCGGCCTGCAAGGAAGAGCTGGCCGAGGCCCCCGACCCGGTCGATCTGACACCCGATGCGCTGAGCTATTTCTGCCAGATGAATGTCGCCGAACATGGCGGCCCCAAGGGGCAGGTTCATCTGGAAGGCTATCCGGCCCCGCTTTTCTTTGCACAGGTGCGGGACATGGTGGCCTATCTGAAAAGCCCCGAGCGCGATGCGGATATCACGGCCATCTATGTCAGCGATATGGGCGTTGCGCCAAGCTGGCGGCAGCCGGGGATTTCGAACTGGATCGCTGCGGATGGTGCGACTTTTGTGGTTGGTGCCGATGTGGCCGGCGGCATGGGCGCGCGCGAAGTGGTGCCTTTTGCCGATCCTGCCGATGCCCAGGTTTTCGCGGATACCTATGGCGGGACCGCGATGCGCCTGCCCGACATTCCTGATGCCGAAGTGCTTGGCCCGGTCGATCTTGATCTGAAGTTGGAGACCCCCGTATGACCGCCCTGTCCCGTCGCCGATTTCTAATCATTTCGGCCGCCTGTGCGGCCTCCCCGGCCATGGCCTTTGACACGCACTGGCGCGGCACCGCCCTTGGGGCTGCCGCCAGCCTGCGGCTGGTCGGGCTGACAGATGCCGAGGCCGCACCAATCATTGCCGCCGTCGAGGGTGAGGTGACCCGGCTGGAGGATATCTTCAGCCTGTACCGTCCGCAGTCACAGCTGAGCCGCCTGAACCGCGACGGTGTTTTGACCGAACCCGCGCCTGAGCTGTTGAATGTGCTGAGCCTGAGCAGTGCGCTGCATCAGGCATCCGGCGGCGCATTCGACCCCAGCATTCAGCCCCTGTGGTATGCCTTGGCAACAGGCGCTGGCCCCGAAGATCTGGCTGCCGCCCGCGCTGCTGTGGGCTGGGAACGGGTGTCTTTCGATGCCGCGTCGGTGCGACTGCCGGTGCCGGGTCAGTCGGCCCTGACGCTGAACGGTATCGCCCAGGGAGCGATCACGGATCGGATCGCTGCGCTGCTGCGTGGCTTTGGCCTGCGTGATGTTCTGGTCGACATGGGAGAGGTTGCCGCCTTGGGTGTGCGTGGCGACGGCACGCCCTGGAAAGCCGGGTTGGCCGCGCCGGACCAGCGGGTTTTGAAACGGGTCGCGCTGCGTGACCGCGCGGTCGCGACATCATCGTCGCTGGGGACGCAGCTGGGACAGGGTTTGGGCCACATCATCACCCCGGACGGGCCTGCAAACCGGGACAGAACGGTTTCGGTTTCTGCCCCTGACGCGGTGATCGCAGATGGGCTGTCTACTGCGATATGCGCGGCGCCCGAAAGCCAAGTAGCTGAAATCTTGAGATATTTTATCGGAGCCCGTGTCGAGCTGAATGTATGACGCATGGTCGCAAATCTCAGGTGGGTCAGGAAAATTCACCAAGAACATGATATTCGCGAAAAACATGATATAGGTCAATTCGTGCGCTGCTTCGCGCAGTTAGGAAGTAAGGACGCGAACCAATCTATCCACACTCGAGTCGCCAGCCATGAGCCAGTTGACCAGCAGACGCGCTTTTCTGAGCGCACGTATCCTACGGGAGGATCCTGATGCGATTCGACCGCCGGGCGCGGGCGTGACAGGCTTTGCCGATCTGTGCACAGGCTGTGAAGACTGCGCCGGGGCCTGCCCGGAAGACATCATCACATTCGACGACAGCGGCTTTCCGGTTCTGGATCTTTCCGCAGGCGGCTGCACCTTATGCGGTGCATGTGCCGAAATCTGCCCGACCCCGGCGCTGTTGCCCGAGCGTGTGGCCGAGTGGCCGTGGCGCGCACGGATCGAGGCCGCAAGCTGCCTGTCGATGAACGGGGTGAGCTGCCGCCTGTGCCAGGACACTTGCGAACAGGAAGCCATCCGCTTTCGCCTGCAACTGGGCGGGCGGGCTGAACCGGCGCTTGAAACCGAAACCTGTATCGGATGCGGCATATGTTCTGCCGCCTGCCCTGCCGGGGCCATCACGATGCACCGCCCCGCCCCTTTGCACCCGGAGGTGACCCAATGAATATCTGTGGCTGTCTTGTCCACATCGCCCCCGATCACACCGACGCCGCGCGCGCGGCGATAACCGGCACCGATGGCGTCGAGCTTCATGCGGAGGCCGAGGATGGCCGGTTCGTCGTGGTTGTCGAGGATACAGCCGACCGGCTGGCCTCGGAAACCATCATGGATCTGCACCAGATCCCCGGCGTGATCTCATTGTCGCTGACCTATCACCATTTCGAAGATCCCGCGGAGGTTGCTCCGCGTCCTGATGCTCCAAGCCAACCGTCCAGCAGGAGGCCCATGCAATGACCATCTCTGAATCCCGTCGTACATTCCTGAAAGCGTCCGCAGCGGCTGCCACGGCCTCGGCTGCCGGCATCCCACTGGCCGCTGGTTCGGCCAGCGCTCAGGCCGCCGCGTCTGATATCCGCTGGGACAAGGCCGCCTGCCGGTTCTGCGGTACGGGCTGTTCGGTTCTGGTGGGCACCAAGGATGGCCGCGTAGTCGCAACGCAGGGCGACCCGGATGCGCCGGTCAACCGGGGTCTGAACTGTATCAAGGGCTATTTCCTGTCCAAGATCATGTATGGCAAGGACCGCCTGACCACGCCGCTTTTGCGCAAAACCAACGGCGAATATGACAAGAATGGCGAGTTTGAACCGGTCAGCTGGGACGAAGCCTTTGACGTCATGGCTGCCAAGTGGAAAGAGGCGCTGGCCAAGAAAGGCCCGACCAGCGTGGGCATGTTCGGTTCCGGTCAGTGGACCGTCTGGGAAGGTTATGCGGCGGCCAAGATGATGAAGGCCGGGTTCCGGTCGAACAACATCGACCCCAACGCGCGTCACTGCATGGCGTCGGCCGTGGTCGGCTTTATCCGCACCTTCGGCATCGACGAGCCTATGGGCTGCTATGACGACCTTGAGCACGCGGATACGTTTGTTCTGTGGGGGTCGAACATGGCCGAGATGCACCCGATCCTGTGGTCGCGTCTGACCGATACGCGCCTGACCAAGCCGGGATGCGAAGTGCATGTTCTGTCGACCTTCGAGCACCGCTCGTTCGAGCTGGCCGACAATGGCATGGTGTTCAACCCGCAGACCGATCTGGCGATCCTGAACTATATCGCCAATTACATCATCCAGAATGGCGCGGTGAACGAAGAGTTCGTCAAGAACCACGTCAATATCACCAAAACAGCCACCGATATCGGTTATGGCCTGCGCGACAATCATCCGCTGCAACAAGAGGCCGCGAACCCCAATGTCGGCAAGATGGAACCGATCAGCTTTGAGGAATATGCCGAGGCGGTATCGGAATACACGCTGGAATACACTTCGGAACTGTCCGGTGTTCCGGCGGACAAGCTGGAGCGTCTGGCCCAGCAATATGCCGACCCGAACCGCAAGGTCATGAGTCTGTGGACCATGGGGTTCAACCAGCATACCCGCGGGTCGTGGGTGAACTCGTTGATGTACAACGTGCACCTGCTGGTGGGCAAGATTTCCGAGCCCGGAAACTCGCCCTTCTCGCTGACCGGTCAGCCGTCGGCCTGCGGGACCGCGCGTGAGGTTGGCACCTTTGCCCACCGTCTGCCTGCCGACATGGTTGTCATGAATGACGAGCACCGCAAGATTTGTGAAACCGCCTGGAACGTGCCTGCGGGTACCATTCCGGCCAAGCCCGGCTTTCACGCCGTGCTGCAGCACCGCAAGCTGAAGGATGGCGATCTGAACGCCTATTGGGTGCAGTGCAACAACAACATGCAGGCCGCACCGAACATCAACGAAGAAGGCTATCCCGGGTATCGCAACCCCGAAAACTTCATCACTGTATCAGACCCCTACCCGACCGTCACGGCCGTGTCCGCCGACCTGATCCTGCCTACCGCCATGTGGGTCGAGAAGGAAGGTGCCTATGGCAACGCGGAACGCCGTACCCAATTCTGGCGGCAGCAGGTCAAGGCACCCGGCGAGGCCAAGTCGGACATGTGGCAGGTGATGGAATTCTCGAAACGCTTTACAGTCGAAGAGGTTTGGGGCGAAGAGTTGCTGGCCACCATGCCAGAGCATCGCGGCAAGACCATGTACGAGGTTCTGTTCGCCAATGGCAGCGTCGACAAGTTCCCGCTGTCCGAAACGGCCGAGGGCTTTGACAACGACGAATCCGAGCATTTCGGGTTCTACGTTCAGAAGGGTCTGTTCGAGGAATATGCCAATTTCGGGCGCGGCCACGCGCACGATCTGGCGCCTTTCGAAATGTACCACCAGGCGCGCGGTATGCGCTGGCCGGTCGTGGATGGCAAGGAAACGCTGTATCGTTTCCGCGAAGGCTATGACCCTTATGTGCCCGAGGGCGCGGGCGTGAAGTTCTATGGCAAGAAGGATGGCAAGGCGAGCATCATCTTTGCGCCTTACGAACCTGCGGCCGAGGAACCGGATGCTGAATATGATCTGTGGCTGTGCACCGGTCGCGTGCTGGAACACTGGCATTCGGGGTCGATGACGCGCCGTGTGCCAGAGCTGCACCGCGCCTACCCAGCGGCTGTGGTTTACATGCATCCGCAGGACGCCAAGGATCGGGATCTGCGCCGGGGTCAGGAGATTGTTCTGTCCACCCGTCGGGGCGAGGTCACCAGCCGGGTCGAGACCCGTGGGCGCAACAAGGTGCCGCGCGGTCTGGTGTTCATGCCGTGGTTTGATGAAGGCCAGCTGACCAACAAGCTGACGCTGGACGCGACCTGCCCGCTGTCGAAAGAGACCGACTTCAAGAAATGCGCCTGCAAGGTCGAGCGCGCATAGGCAACAAGGATCGTACGGGTAAATCCTCATGTCTTTTGCCGACAAACCCCTTTCGCCGCAGCGGCGCCGGTTCCTGCAGGATTCGGCGCGGGCGGCGGGCGGCTGCGTGGTCGCCGGGACGGTGCTGGCCTATCTGGCCCGCGACGCCCGCGCCCTGCCAGCCGAGGCTTTGCGCCCGCCCGGCGCGCTGCCGGAAAAGGAGTTTCTGTCGGCCTGCATCCGCTGCGGATTATGCGTGCGGGATTGCCCATACGATACCCTGAAACTGGCCGAGTTGGGCTCGGACGCGGTGGCGACAGGAACGCCCTTTTTCACCGCCCGGGATATTCCCTGTGAGATGTGCGACGACATCCCTTGTGTCGCCGCATGTCCGACCGGGGCACTGGACCCCGCGTTGGACAATATCGACAATGCGAAGATGGGGGTCGCGGTTCTGGTCGATCAGGAGAACTGCCTGAACTTCCTCGGGTTGCGCTGCGATGTCTGTTACCGCGTCTGCCCCGTCATCGACGAGGCGATCACGCTGGACACCACGCACAACACGCGGTCGGGCCATCACGCGATGTTCATCCCGACCGTCCACGCCGACCGCTGCACCGGTTGCGGCATGTGCGAGAAAAGCTGTGTTCTGCCCGAAGCCGCCATCAAGGTGCTGCCTGCCCGGCTGGCGCGGGGCAGTTCGGCAGAGCATTACCGCAAGGGCTGGGAAGAAAAGGCCGCGAAAGGCGCGCCGGTGGTCGAGGGGATCATCGATCTGCCGGACCGTTTGCCCGGACCGGGCACGGACAATCTGGTCACGCCCGGCGGCTTTGCGCCGGGATATGATCTGCCGGGGGTGGGACAATGAGCGCCCGCACAGATATGCCCACAGGTCACGAGGCCATCGCCAGCAAGGGCTGGATCGGCGCGCATCGCTATCTGCTGCTGCGCCGTGCAAGCCAGCTGTTCTTTCTGGTTCTGTTTCTGCTGGGCCCATGGTTCGGCATCTGGATCGTTCAGGGCACGCTGGCCGGGTCGCTGACGCTGGACGTGCTGCCTTTGACCGATCCGTTCATCCTGTTGCAGAGCATGGTTGCAGGCCACTGGCCCGAGGTGACGGCACTGATCGGCGGGGCGATCGTTCTGGTGATCTACGCGCTGATCGGCGGGCGGGTCTATTGTTCCTGGGTCTGCCCGATCAATCCGGTGACGGATGCGGCCAACTGGCTGCATCGCAAGCTGGACCTGCCGAAGGGCTGGCAACCAAAGCGCGGCACGCGCCTGTGGATTCTGGCAACCGTCCTGCTTGTTTCGGGTCTGAGCGGCATGATTGCGTGGGAACTGATCAACCCGATCACCATGCTACATCGCGGGCTGGTCTTTGGAATGGGCTTTGTCTGGGCCCTGATCGCCGCCATCTTTGTCTTTGACGTCTTCGTCTCGCGCCACGGATGGTGCGGGCACCTGTGCCCGGTGGGCGCGTTCTATGGCCTGATCGGAGCAAAAAGCCTGCTGCGGATCAGCGCCACAAACCGCGCCGCCTGCGATGACTGCATGGATTGTTACGCGATCTGCCCGGAAAATCAGGTGATCTCGCCAGCGCTGAAGGGCAAACCGGGAAGTACCCCGCTGATCCTGTCACCCGACTGCACGAATTGTGGCCGCTGCATCGATGTCTGCGCGGTCGACGTCTTTACCTTTACTCACCGGTTCGACGACCACGTCGTCCAACCTTTCGATCCAGTTGCCGCGCCCGAGCCGCGCGCCGCCAGACCTATCTAGGGGAGTGCCAAGATGAAAAAATCGATCGTTACAGGCGGAATTGCCCTTCTACCCGTATTATTGCTGAGCGGTTGGGCCGTCGCGCAATCTGCTCAGGTTGAATCCCTGCGTGGTGCGGACGTGGATGAGCCGGTGCCGCTGGACCAGATTCACCGCAATGTCGAAGGGCGGCAGCAGCGCAATTACCGGCAGCAACCGCCATTGATCCCGCATTCGGTCGAACAGTACCAGATCGACATCCGTACCAACCAGTGCCTGTCCTGCCATGACTGGACCAAAGCCGGTGACCGCAACGCACCAACGCTGTCGATGACCCATTATCTGGACCGCGAAGGCCGCGAACTGGATCGGATCGCCGGAACGCGGTATTTCTGCAACCAGTGCCACGTACCGCAGGCCGACGCCCCGCCGCTGGTCGACAACGTGTTCCAGCCCTCCGCCGGCAATTGATCCAACGCAAGACTGAAAGGAGCACCGACATGGCCGACTCCCCTGAAAACCGCGGCTTGCTTGGTCGCCTCTGGAACGCGATCTGGACGCCGACGGTGTTGTTCAGTTCAGGCTTTCTGGTCCTGGCCGGATTTCTGGCCGGTATCCTGTTCTGGGGTGGATTTCACTGGACCCTTGAGCTGACGAATACCGAAGAATTCTGTACTTCGTGCCACACGATGGAAACGAACCTGGGCGAATATCGCGAAACGGTCCATTACAACAACCATTCCGGCGTTCGTGCGATCTGTTCCGACTGCCACGTGCCGGATGAATGGAGCCACAAGATCAAAGCCAAGATCATGGCCGTCAAAGACGTCTATCATGAGCTGGCCGGAACCATCAGCACACCCGAGCAATACGAGGCGCATCGCCTGAGCATGGCTTCGGCCGTGTGGAAGAAGATGAAGGAATCGGACAGCCGCGAATGCCGCAACTGTCATAACTTCGACTACATGGACTTTACCATTCAGGAAACACGGGCCGCGTCGGAACACCAGCGCGCCATTGACACCGGCATGACATGTATCGACTGCCATCAGGGCATCGCGCATAATCTGCCCGCAAACTATCTGGAACAGTACCAGAAAATAAGCGAGGCCGTGGAGGGCGAGGTTCTGCAGGAACATGCATCCGCCTCTGGCGACGACATTCGCGCGTTTCTGAACAACAGCTCGAATTGATGTGGGGACGGACATGCTAGACTTACTTGGAACAATCGGCGCCAATGTCCTGGGCCTGCCCGGCATACTAGGGCTGGCGCTTGGAATGATGACCCGCAAGCTGTGGTTGGGCGCGGCACTGGGGGCCGTTGTCGGCATGCTGGAAACGCTGGTTTTTGCGGGCTTTCAGTTTGCTCATGTGGAAGCGGTGGAACTGGGCATCTCGGTTCTGGTCGGGCTTTGCGCGGGCAGCCTTGGCACTGCCATCCGCCTGAAAGGCGCAACCGTCTGAAGAAGATACCGGTTCTGCCCATTTGGTGGAACCGGTATCCTGTCAGGTAAACTTTCCAGCGCCAAAGCGGATGCTTGTGTCGCACGCGACGCGACTATTGACGTAGGGGAAGCGCTTAAGGCGCGCGTCAGTGTCGAAAATCGGCAGGGTCTGATTTTCGCATTTCCACAACTTCGATAAAAGCGCACGAGGCCCTAGCGCCTATGGGAAAACACCCTTCCCCATTACGCGCGGCAAGGCAGTATGCCGGGCCCAGTTTTGCGCGTGAAAAATCAATATGAAACTGAAAGCCAATGATTTGACACGAAAAACTCAAAGTGGAGTGGAATTTCAACGCTACATCTGCCACAGCAGATAACAAGTTAACAATGGTGTCCCTGCGTCATGTGGATTGAACGTAAATTCCTCTCTATTTTTGCTTATACAAATACAATATGTTTTGAGGGGAGTAAGGGGAGAAGGAAAATGGGCGGGGGCGCAGAACGATGACGGGGGTCCTTGAGGCATCGCCGCGTATCTCAAAAGTTCTTCGACTGGCTGATCTGGAAAACCATGCCACCCTGTTTCGGCAGGAAGGCGTGGATGATGATATTCTGGACGAGTTGACAGATCCCGAACTGCGCGATCTGGGGCTAACGGTTGGCGAAAGAAAGCGGTTTCGCAAGGCGCAGGCCCGTCTGAAATCTGAGGAGGCATCGACCCGGCAGGAGCTTAGGTCCGAAGCCGAGCGGCGACAGCTTACGCTGGTTTTCTGCGATCTAGTGGGGTCCACGCAGCTGGCCCAGCGGTATGACCCGGAAGACCTGATGCAGATCATGAACCTGTATCTGGATACGGCGATCGGCACCCTGAAACAGCATGGCTGTCACCTGGCCTACAGGCAGGGTGACGGGATCATGGTCTATTTCGGATATCCAAAAGCCATGGAGGACGATGCCGAACGCGCCGTTCGCGCCGTGCTGGAGACCATTGAAGCCGTACAAAACCTTGAAAACAGGTTTGGCGAAAAACTGGATCTGCGGGCGGGAATTGCCACCGGTATGGTCGTTGTGGGGGTGGTCTCGTCGACAAGTCTTGGGTCGCAGGACTTTCTGGTCGGTGAAACCGCGAACCTCGCATCCCGCCTGCAAGGTCTGGCCGAGCCGGGCGAGGTGGTCGTTTCCGCAGAGACGTGGCGGTTGACACAAGGCGCATTCGAATTCGAGCCCCGTGGCAGCCACAACCTGAAAGGATTTGACAATCAGCGCACTGTCTATCGCGCCATTTCCGAAAGCGTCGCGACCAGCCGGTTCGATGCGCGTGTCGGACAGTCAGCTGTTGATCTTGTCGCCCGGGGCGACGATCTTTCAGTCCTAACGCAGCTTTGGAAAGATGCACAGGCGGGGTCCGGCAGGTTCGCGTTTGTCGGCGGCGCCGCAGGCATTGGCAAGTCGCGGCTGATCAAGTCCCTGTCTGAAACAATTGGCGTCAAACCCTTTACGTTGCAGTGTATTCCGCATCTGGCCAGCCTTCCGCTTCATCCGATCGTGGGAGAGTTGAGGCGGGTTTCAGGCGACAAGTCCGATGATAGCATCCGGCGCGCGATTTCCGACTTTGTTCAGGCCGCCTCTCGTCTGAGCGACACGGATTTGCCTGTTCTTCTGGATATGGCCGGGGTCGAAACGGGCGCAGCGCCGGATCCCGACCCCCTGAAGAAGGCCCGCAAGTCGCTGGACGTTTTGTTGCGCAGCATTGGCAGCCTGTGCGACAGGCGCGGCACCTTGCTGCTGGTGGTGGAGGACGTGCACTGGGCTGACGCAACCACGCTGGACGTGCTGGAGGCGCTGGCATCAGGACTGGACGGGTTCCCGATACTGGTGGTCCTGTCGCATCGCCCTGAATATGAGCCGCCAGAGCATTACGAAGGCCGCGCGGCCCGCATCGATCTGACGCCTCTGGCCAGCAGTGAAGCCTCGGAACTGGTCCGGCGCGTGGCCGAGCCATACAGTTTACCGGTCATCCTGATCAGGCAGATTGTCGAGAAAGCCGATGGCGTGCCGCTTTACATCGAAGAGATGACCAAGGCGGTTCTGGACCAGCTGCCGCAAGATGCGCCGATCAACGCCGAGGTTCTGGATGCCCTGAGTATCCCCGCAACCCTTCAGGATTCGTTGATGTCGCGTCTTGACCGGATGGAAAACGCCAAGCCCATTGCGCAGCTTGGGTCTGTTATCGGGCGCAGTTTCACCTCGGCGATGATCCAGGCGGTGGCGCAGGAAGACATGGATGTGGAAAGCGCGCTGATGCAGCTTATGGCGGCTGGCGTTGTGCTGATCACGGGCGAAGCCGGAACGGCCACCTATACGTTCAACCACGCGCTGGTTCAGGATACGGCCTATAACTCGCTGCTGCGCGAAGACCGGCAGAAGGTTCACCTGAAAATCGCCCGGGCCTTGCTGGCCGGACATAACGCATTCGGAAGCCCCGCCCCCGATACCGTGGCGCATCACTGCGACCATGGCGGGTTGAAGGATGAGGCGGTGTCCAACTGGTTTACGGCAGGTGAACAAGCCCTGTCGCGATTGGCGAACCTGCCTGCGATCTCTGCCTTTCGCGCGGCCCTGCGCAATATCGGAACGATGCCCGCCAATGCCGAGCGTGACGGGTTCGAGCTTCGGGTGCAGATGAATATCCTGCCGGCTTACATGGCGATTTATGGATGGTCCTCCGATCAGGTCGGAGAGACAGCCGCCCGCGCGATGGAGCTTGCCCATGCCTTGGGCGATGGCGAAACCCTTTTTGCGGCCACCTTCTGCCGCTGGACCAATTTCTTTGTCGCGGGCCAGATGAACCGCGCAATGGAGATGGGACAAGCCCTGGACGCGATGGCCGGTATGAGCGGCGACACTGTTCCCAACGTGCTGGCAGCCCGCGCGCTGAGTTTCACGCATTACTTCCGTGGGGAATTTGCGGATTGCGAGCAGCAGCTTGACCGTGCCTTTGCCCTGATCACGCCCGAGCTGGACATGGCCATGATGCCAATGACCCAGTCCTCGACCACGGCGTCATTGCTGGCCATTCAGGGGTGCCTGCTGTGGCAGCAGGGCAAGTTCGATGAGGCGGAGGCCGCGCGCTTGAAAGCCATCGACGTCAGCCGGGCACTGAACCACGCGCCCAACCTTGTCTACATCATGGGCGCGTGCAGCATGTTCCTGCCCTACGCAGGCGAATGGGACCGGCTGGACGTCACTATGAAGGAAGCCCGCAAGATCGCCGACGAGGAAGGGTTCCTGTATCTTCACGCCATGCAGGATATCTACATGGGTCTTGCGCAGGCGGGAAAAGGCGACATCGAGGGCGTTCCGGCCCATATCGAAGCGTGCATGAACCTGATCTCAAAGTCTGGTGGAAACTTTACTTTTCCACAGAATCAGATTGTTCTGTCTGAGTTGATGATCGATCAGGGGGATATTGATCAGGCCCTGGACCGGCTGGAAACCGTGTGTACCCCCGGTTGGGAACGAGGAGAAACGCTGAACAAACCGGAATATCACCGCGTGCGGGCCAAGGCCTTTGCTGCCAAGGGTGATCGGGACAGCGCGATTGCCGAGGTTGAACTGGCATTGGCGCTTGCCAGCGAATGTGGTGCCGTTGTTCAGGAACAACGCGCCGGGGCACTACTGGACAGTTTGACGAAAGCCGAATGAACGAGACGGACTGCCCGGCCAAACAGGGCAGCATCACCAAGAGGGATTTACAATGACCGATGCATTGGATTGGAACACCGAACAGTGGAATGCCGTTAACAAGGCCGTCCATGATGAGGCGCTGCGCGCGCGGGTGGCTGCGAGTATTCTGCCGCTTTATGGGCCGCTGCCAGCGGACACGCAATCTGTTCCCCTGAACAAGCTGGGTCTGATTGACAACGCGTCAGGCGCGGCCAAACGTCTGGAAGTAAATGATTATGACACCCTGCGGCTGACGACGGTTTCCGTCAACGTCTACCTGAAAGGCGCGCAGGTGGCTGATCCGGAACTGGCCGCGGCCATGATCATGTTCCGCCGGGCCGCCGCCGTCGTGGCCAAGGTTGAGGATGACATCATTTTCAACGGCCAGCCGGGCACCGGCGAAGCGCCCAGACATGCCGGTGGCGCACCTGCCGATCTGCCGCCGATCTACACCGTCAGCGGGGGCGGTAAATATCCGGGGCTGTTGGAGGCTGGCGAAGGTCAGTCCATATCGATCAACGGGAAGAAAAAGCCCTGTTCCGGCCCCGAGGTTTTCGAGGCCGTGGTCGCGGGCATCAATAAACTGGAAGCTCACGGATACCTTGGGCCTTTTGCCTGCGTGATGGGCAATGGGCTGTTTCAGGCCGTGACCACGCCGATTGAGAACTCGATGGTGCTGCCGCGTGACAGTATTCTTCCGTTCCTTGACGGCCCGCTGCTGCGATCGGGCACCCTGCCCGCAAACAAGGCTGCACTTGTATCACTGCAAGGTGCGCCGGTCGAGATTGTCGTGCCTTCGGATATCGCGGTGAAATATCTGCAAACCTCGTCTGACGGCGAACATATCTTCCGCGTTCAGCAGAAATTCCATCTGAGGATCAAGGAAGCACAGGCGATCTGCACCATCACGTGTTGACCGGAGATCTGGTCATGGGGGAGTTTACAGACCGGGGCGTGACATTGCGTTGGTCCGAGCTGATCAACGAAAATGGGCTTAATCGGGTGCTGATCGAAGCCGGACCCGCCGTGTCTTCGCATGACGTGGTGCGCGTGATCTGTTCCGAAGATGGCGGCCCCGAGCGCGCCATTCGCGGCTGGCCCTTGCAATGCGACCCCAAGACCGGGTTTCAGCAGTTTGCAGCCATGCTGCCATCTGTGACCCAGGAAAAGACATTGACCTGGCGACCGGTGCTGACGACCGGTGGTCGCGAATATGATCCCGGCCGCGGAAAGGCCCCCGAACCTGCGCCGCCACGCCCGGCAAAGCCAATCACGCAAGTGCCCGCGCTGGAACATGTGGGCAGGTTTGTGGTGCCGTTCAACGACGAGTTCTATCCTTCGGGTGAAACGCCCGACGGTATCTGGCTGCATTTCGGGATCAAAAACGGCGGAACGGTTGACGGGCCTCATCTGAAGGGGACGATCGATCCGCTGGGGGGCGACTGGATGCGCGTGCGGTCCGACGGTGTGGGGCTTTTGCACGCCCGAGCGCTTATTCAACCGGTTGAAGGAGGCGCGCCGATCCTGTTTGAAGATACCGGCGTGTGTGACTTTGGGCCGGATGGGTATGCCGGGCTGGCGAAGGGCAATCTGCCCGCCTCGGCCCCGGTCCGGCTGGCACCGCGATACCTGACATCAAACCCGAATTATGCCTGGATGAACAGGTTGCAGGGTTTCGGCGTCGGGGAAGCAAGCCTGTCCGATATCACCCTGCGCTTTGACGTCTATTCCGCGAAAGGAACATCCGATGGCTGAAAAGGTTGTCATACTGGGCGGTGGCGTGGCCGGAATGAGCGCCGCGCATGAGCTGATCGAGCGCGGGTACGAGGTCGAGATTCACGAGCGCCAGCTGATCCCCGGCGGCAAGGCACGCAGCATCCCCGTGATGAAGGGCGAAGGCGATCACGGGTCCAAGGCGAAACACA
The DNA here is from genome assembly GCF_059612645.1 of Ruegeria sp. YKSF131. Lineage (NCBI taxonomy): Bacteria > Pseudomonadati > Pseudomonadota > Alphaproteobacteria > Rhodobacterales > Roseobacteraceae > Ruegeria > Ruegeria sp. YKSF131. The sequence continues at coordinate 47,878 of NZ_JBXWQZ010000028.1, forward strand.
TCAAGGCGCTTGAAAAATGGGCCGAGATGGACGGTGCCAGTTATCCCCCCGGCGTAAAACGCCCCTGGCTGCCCGGCGAGCACGGGTTCCGGTTCTTTCCGAATTTCTACCGCCATATCACCGATACGATGGCACGCACGCCCTATTACGGCAAAGGCACCTGTTACGATAATCTGATGCCCACCACTCAGGTTCTGGTCAGCCAGTTCGATGACCCAGGCATCATCGTTCCCGAACGGTTTCCCCGCACGCTGAAAGACGTGGCCGACGTGCTCAAGACGGTTGCATTCACGCTCTCGCCCCGGGACCAGATCGCCTATGAGGATGTCGAACATTTCATCGCCTGCATGTGGCGCATCGCGACATCCTGCAAGGAGCGCCGGTTCGATGAATATGAACGCATCGGGTGGTGGGATTTCATCGGTGCCGAGCAGCGCTCGGAAGCGTATCAGAAGTTTCTGGCGATTGGCCTGACCCGTTCGCTGGTGGCCGCCAAGGCGACAACTGCCAGTACAAAGACCGTGGGCGACATTGCGGTTCAACTTCAGCTGGGTATCGCGACGCCCGAGCCACATGGCAACCGGTTGTTGAACGGCCCCACCAACCTTGTCTGGATACAACCGTGGCTGGATTACCTCAAAAGCAAGGGGGTCGTGTACAAGTTCAACTCAAAGGTCACGGGCATCGACTGCCAGGATGGCCGCATCGTCAGCGCGACGGTTGAACAGGATGGCGAAGAAAAGCAGGTCACCGGGGATTGGTTCATCAGTGCGATGCCGATCGAACGGATCGCGCCCCTCATCACCCCTGCGATGACGGCAATCGACCCGTCTCTGGCCAAGCTGCCCCTGCTGGCCGAAGACGTGCAATGGATGAACGGAATTCAGTTCTATCTGACCAAGGATGTTGAACTGACCCATGGCCATGTCATTTTCATTGACAGCCCCTGGGCCCTGACCGCGGTTTCACAAAAGCAGTTCTGGTCGGCCATCAACTTTGAAAACTGGGCAGAAGGCAAGACCAAGGGCCTGCTTTCAATAGATATCTCGGAATGGGACAAGCCGGGGCTGAACGGAAAAACCGCGCGTGATTGTAGCCGCGAGGAGATTGCGCACGAGGTTTGGGAACAGCTCAAGCGCAGCGTCAACGTGGATGGCCAGACCGTCCTGCGCGACGAGGACATGCATTACTGGTTCCTTGATCCGGATATTGTGCAGGATCCCAACGACCCCAAGCGCCAAACCAATGTGGAGCCGCTGTTGGTCAACCGCATCAACAGCTGGCGGTTGCGCCCTGAGGCGGCCACGTTGATCCCGAACTTCATGCTGGCGTCGGATTATGTGCGCACCTACACCGACCTTGCCACCATGGAAGGGGCAAACGAAGCGGCACGTCGGGCGGTCAATGCCATCCTGCAACGCGGCGGATCAAAAGCAGAGCCCTGCCAAATCTGGGATCTGCACGAGCCGGATATCCTGAAACCGCTGCGCGCCTATGATTTTGCCCGCTATCAGGCCGGCCTACCCTGGGACAACCGGTTTGCGGTTGCGGTCGAAGCCGCGCTGAGGATGGGACAGGATTCCGTGGGTGTTGAGCGTGGCGGCGAAGGGCCTCTTGCCGTCATTGCAAAACCGGCTACGGAATACTCAAAACCCGGCGGGATTACCGAAGACCCTGCGATTGCGGACGCGTTGCGCATGATCTGCCCTCCGAAAGAGCTGCTTGACCTGATCGTGGCCTACGAGCCGACGGCTGATCTTCCGATCCCCGGAGAGGAGATTGCAGAGGATGTTGCCTTTGATCTGGGCCGGGACAGCGGCCAGTCGGGGGTGTTGTCCAAAGCCTTGCCGCTGACGGATGCACCTTTTTCGGCGGCCGGACCCAACCTTGCCGAGACGGGCAGGAACGAGACCAAAACCCGTGTGATCATCACCCAGAAGGGATGACCCTTTGGCCACTGGCACAGCACATTTGGATCCTGCGGCACAGCAGGATTTTCTAAAAACGCTGACCTCTTACGGGGATCGGGCCCGTGAGACGCTTTTGCAGCTGTTGCCGACGGGCGAGCCGCAGGCCTATTTGTACGGGCCGATGCGAGATTACATTGAAACCTCGGGCAAGGGGTTGCGGCCCGCACTGTTGCTGGCCACCTGCGAGGCTTTCGGCGGTGACAGCGAGACCGCGAGGGTGTCAGCCGCTGTTCTTGAACTGCTGCACAACGCGTTTCTGATCCATGACGATATCGAGGATCAAAGCGATTTCAGGCGCGGGCGCGCGTGTATGCACAAGCGTCTTGGGGTCCCTTTGGCCATCAATACCGGTGACGGGATGCAATCGCTGGCCCTGCGCCTGTTGCGCCAGAACCTTGGGCCACTTGGCCCTGAAACCGGCATGCGCGTGGTGGACGAGTTTGATCATCTGTTGCAGCAGTCCATTGAAGGTCAGGCACTGGAGCTTGGCTGGATACGGGACAACCGGCTGAACGTGGATGCATCGGATTATCTGACGATGTGTCTGAAAAAGACCTGCTGGTACAGCTTCATTCACCCCATGCGCATCGGGGCGCTGATTGCCCGACCGCATGATGTCGCGTCCGGGGTGTTGAACCTGGACGATTTCAACGCGTTTGGGTTTTTTCTGGGCGCCGCGTTTCAGATACAGGATGATGTTCTGAACCTCGTGGGCTCGCAGGACAAATATGGCAAAGAGATCGGCGGGGACATCTACGAAGGCAAACGCACGCTGATGCTAGGGCGGCTTAGCTTGCAGGCGGACGAGCCCGAAAAAGCACGCCTGTCGGATATGCTGTCAAACCCGCGCGACAGCCGCTCGACGCAGGATGTGGGCTGGGTTCTGGATCGCATGGATCACTATGGCTGCATCAGATATGCACAGGACGCGGCCAATGACTTGCTGGCCTCGGCCCGTCAGGAGTTTGCGCAGGTTTTTGCGGCCACCGAAGAAGTACCCCGCGCGTTTCTGGGCCATTTCATGGACTACCTCGTAACCCGTCAGGTTTGAGCGTTCGCCACCTCATACATCACGAGGATCGAAGTTTGCACTGTACCCGTGCAGGCAATCCGGCCGTGATATTCGCCGGGATCGGCAAGGTCCGGCACGGTTACAATGACGGCAACATCCGTTGACTCGCCGGGGTTTAGCTGGATTTGCCGGGGAACAACATTAACCCGGTTTGCTGGAAGAGTGTCGCCGTTCCGGTTGATCAGGTCACCCGGTTCGAACTGTAATGCGACAGGCCCGCCACCGTTTGGTGCGTCAAAGGACAGCAAAATGGTCGCGGTGCCGCCGGGGTAGCAAGTTTTGCGGCACGCAAATGGCCCCTCAAGCGGCTGTTTCGTGCCCCGTTCAGCCCCAAGCACGCGGCGTGCGATATCCGAGATCGGTTGCGCGTCCGGCTGCGGAGCGATCGGGCTGACCGGAAGCGGCGTGCTAACGTATGGTTTTCGTTCGAAATAAGGCATACCCAACTGTGCACCTGTGACGCGGATCAGTAAATGGGAAATTTACCGGATCCGCGCGACAAACACACCGTGTTTCTATTTGCCTTTCCAGACCGGATCACGTTTTTCAGCAAATGCACGCGCGCCTTCAAGCTGGTCCTCACTGGAATAGAGGACATCCACGCTGCGCAATTGCCGTTTGGTGATGCGGTTCATGGCGTCCTGAAACTTGGCGTCTTCAGCATCGCGCACGATTTCCTTGATGGCCGCATAGACCAGCGGCGGCCCTGACGCCAGCAGGCGGGCGAGTTCCCACGCGCGGTCCATCAGCTGATCAGCGGCAATAATCTCATTCACCAGACCCCAGCGGTTGGCTTCCTCGGCATCAAACCAGCGGCCTGTCAGCAGCAGCTCCATCGCGATGTGATAGGGGATGCGCTTGGGCAACTTGACGCTGGCGGCATCCGCAACAGTGCCCGAGCGGATTTCCGGCAAGGCAAAAGTGGCGTGATCAGCGGCAAGAATCATGTCCGCGGACAAGGCCAGCTCCAGCCCGCCACCGCAGGCGATACCGTTGACGGCGGCAATCACGGGCTTGTTCAGGTCGCGCAGCTCTTGCAGGCCTCCGAACCCACCGACGCCGTAATCTCCGTCCACCGCGTCGCCGTCGGCGGCAGCTTTCAGATCCCAGCCGGGGCAAAAGAATTTTTCGCCCGCACCGGTCAGGATGGCCACACGCAGGTCCGGGTCGTCGCGGAATTCAGCAAAGACTTCGCCCATTCTGCGGCTGGTGATCAGATCAATCGCGTTTGCCTTGGGGCGTTCCAGCGTGACCTCGAGGATTGAACCATCGCGGCGGGTTTTGATCGGGTCCATATCTCAGGCCTTTCTTATCAGGGCGTCCACGGCAACAGCCTTGTCCGGCGTGCACAGGAGCGGGTTAATCTCGACCTCGCCAAGCGTGTCGGCATTTTGCATGACATAGGTCTGAACGGCCTCGACCGCGGCAACAATCGCATCCATATCAGCCGCCGGTTGGCCGCGATAGCCCGCCAGCAGTGGGGCGATCTTCAATTGACCGAGGGCGGAGCGGATGTCTCCGGGCGGGCTGGGCACCAGCAAGGATACCGTGTCGCGCAGCAGTTCGGTCAGCACGCCCCCTGCCCCAAGGGTCAGAACAAACCCATGCGCAGGGTCACGCACCACGCCAATCAGAAGCTCGGCAACGGTTCCGGTGACCATCTCTTCGATCAGGATGTCTTCGGTGCCGATATCAGCCGCGACAGCCGCGACGTCGCCGGCCCGGATGCCCAGCCGAACGGCGCTGTGTTCGGATTTATGCGCAAGCCCGACACCCTTGACGGCAAAGGGGCCTTCCATCTGGTCCGCTGCGGCACGGGCAGCTTCCGCGCCCCGCACCGTCCGGTTTTGCGGGATGCGTAGGCCGCATTCCGCCAGCGCCGCCTTCGAGGCGCCTTCGGTCAGGATTTGGGTTGGTTCCATCATACCCGGCTGCAAAACGGGCGTTGCGGATGGGGCCTTGACCTGCCCTGCGGCGCGGGTCGCCGACAGCGCCTCGCGCAGCCCCATGAAGGGTACAACACCCCCGACCATCAGCTTTTGTGCGATGTCTTCCGGTAAAAGTTCCGGCAAGGTGGCGACAATCGCGAACCGGGCGCCGGTTTCTGCCCGTACGTTCAACGCTGCCTGCGTTGCGCAGGCCCAATCGGTGGAGTCGGTGGTCGGGTAGTCGACGATCGAGAATGTCATGTCGATATCGTCGCCCGTCATGCCCGACCAAGCCCGCGTCATCGCCAGTTCGTCACGCCAGATATAGGTGTGATAATCCAGCGGGTTGTTCAGCGCGACCATGGGCCCGAGCGCGCTGCGCAGGCGGGTCAGCTTTTCACCGCTCAGCCGTGGAAATTGCAGCCCAGTGCCAACGGCCATATCGGCAATCAGGCTCGCCTCGCCCCCCGAACAGCTGATCGAGGCGATGTTGCCCCCCGGCAGCGGCCCGTAGCAGTGCAACAGTTTGAGTGTTTCAAGGAAGTCAGGCAGCGCCGAAAGGCGTGGAATGCCAAGCCGGTCAAGCAGCGCCTGCGCCCCGGCATCGCTGCCCGCCAGTGACGCGGTATGGGAAACGGTTGCCGCCTGCGCCTGTTCCGATGCGCCGACCTTGAGGGCAACCAGCGGGACGCCTTTTGCATGGGCTTTGGCGGCCAGTGCTTCCCATTCGCGGACGTTCTTGAAGCCTTCGATATGCAGGCCCACTGCGGTCACGCGCGGGTCATCGATCAGGGCCGAGGCGATCTGCGCCTGACTGGTCTGAGCCATATTTCCGCAGGTCACCATATAGGCAATCGGCAGCCCGCGTTTCTGCATGGTCAGGTTGATCGAGATGTTCGAGCTTTGCGTCAGGATCGCCACGCCCTTGTCGACGGGCACAACCCCGTGCTGATCCGGCCACAGCAATGCCCCGTCCAGCGCGTTGATGAAGCCATAGCAGTTCGGGCCCAGAATGGGCATGTCACCGGCCGCGTTGATCAGTTGATCCTGCAAATCCCCGCCGGTGTCGTCCTCGGCCACGGCTTCGGAAAAGCCCGAGGCGAAGCAGACAGCGCCACCCGCACCCATGCTGGACAGGACTTGAACCGCTTCAACCGTGGCGTGGCGGTTGATGCCGATGAAAACCGCGTCAGGTGCGTCGGGCAGGTCTTCGATATGGCCATAAACCTTGTGGCCCGAAATGTCAGAAGCCTTGGGATGGACCGGCCAGATCTGACCAGCATATCCCATGCGTTCGGATTGCAGAATAACCTGTTGGCACCATGCACCGCCGCCAATGACAGCGATGGATTTCGGGCGCAGCAGCCGGGTCAGGTCTTTGGTCATGGTCAGGCGCCCAGCGGACGCAGAAGATCGCGGCTGATGATGTGGCGCTGAATCTCGCTCGTGCCGTCCCAGATCCGTTCGACCCGGGCGTCGCGCCAAAACCGTTCGATCGGGAAATCATCCATCAGGCCCATGCCGCCGAAGATTTGCAGCGTCGTGTCGGTGACCCGCGCCAATGCCTCGGAGGCATAGAGCTTGGCCGAGGCGATCTCGCGGTTTGCGGGCAGGTTCTGATCCAGACGCCAAGCGGCGGCAAGGGTCAGCCAGTCGGCGGCGTCAATCTCGGTGATCATGTCGGCAATCTGAAAGCCCACACCCTGAAACTTGCCGATGGGCTGGCCGAATTGCTTGCGCTCGGCGGCGTAGTTCAGCGCATAATCAAAGCAGCGCCGCGCGCGCCCGACCGAAAAGGCCGCAACCGTCAGCCGGGTCGCGTAGAGCCATTCGTTCATCACGGCAAAGCCGCCATCGACCTCGCCCAGAACCTGCGCATCAGACAGGCGACAATTATCGAAATACAGGATACAGTTTTTATAACCCCTGTGGCTGACGGATTTGTAGCCGTCGCGCACTTCAAAGCCCGGTGTGCCGCGATCCACCAGGAAGGTGGTGATGCGTTTTTTGGGGCCTTTCGGGGTCTCATCCACGCCGGTGGCAACGAAGACAATGAAGAAATCGGCGTGTTCCGCGCCCGAGATGAAATGTTTCGATCCGTTGACGACCCAGTCGCCACCGTCGCGCACTGCCTGACATTTCATGCCGCGCACGTCCGATCCGGCATCCGGTTCGGTCATCGCCAGGGCGTCCATCTTTTCCCCGCGCACAGCGGGCAGCAGATAGCGTTCGCGCTGTTCGTCGTTGCAGGCCATGAGGATGTTCTGCGGGCGGCCAAAGAAATGCGTCAGCGCCATCGACCCACGGCCCAGTTCACGCTCGACCAGCGTAAAATCCAGATGCGACAGGCCCGCGCCGCCCACTTCTTCGGGGAAGTTGCAGGCATAGAACCCAAGATCGATACATTTCTGCTTGATCTCATTGCCAAGCTCCAGCGGGACCGTTCCGCTGCGTTCCACCGCGTCTTCATGCGGGTAGATTTCTTTTTCTACAAAGCTGCGGACCGTCGAGACGATCATGTCCTGTTCTTCTGTCAGACCAAACTGCATGGCGCGTGTTCCCTGGATCGGTGGTTGACCAACCAAACGCCATCGCTCATGGTCACGACATGCAGAGATAGATCAGTTTCATGCTAAATTCGAAAATATTATCGCAGCAGTACAATGTCCTTCTGTTCAACGGGTTCTCGAACCATTGCCTTGCGAACATGGTCGAACCGTTGCGGGCGGCGAACACCCTGTCGCAGCAGGCGTTATATGCGTGGCGCTTCTGTTCGCTTGACGGCAACCCTGTTCAAAGCTCAAGCGGCCTTGTCGTCACCCCGAACGGGGCCATCGGCGATCAACAGGGGGATTTTCTTGTTGTCATGCCGTCATATGGATACCTGAAGCTGGATACGCGGTCGACCATGCGTGCCGTGCTGGCAGCGGCCAAGAAACACAAGCATCTGGCCGGGCTGGATACGGGAAGCTGGCTGCTTGCCAGTGCCGGATTGCTGGATGACCACAGGGCGACCATTCATTGGGACGAGTTTTCGCGGTTCGAGGAAAGGTTTCCGGCGGTGGAGGCCGTGCGGGAAAGGTTTGTCATTGATGGCAATCGGCTGACCTGTTCCGGAGCCATGGCAGCCTTCGATCTGGCCCTGACCTTGATCCGCCGGGATCACGGCCCGCTGCTGGCGATGGAGGTCGAGCACCTGTTCATGAGCCGGAACGGGCGTGGCCATTATGACCTGCCTTTGAAATCCGAGGACACGCTGGTCAATCGCGCGCTGACTGTCATGCAGGCGCATCTTGAAGCACCGCTGTCTGTCCGGAGTGTGGCCCGGAAAATCGGATGTTCACAGAAAAGGCTCGAAACGCGTGTTCAGGCGGAACTGAAAACAACTCCGCAAGCGCTGTACCGGCGTCTGCGCCTGAACCGCGCGCGTAATCTGGCCGAGGATACGGAACAATCCATCGCCGAGATCGCGGGGCGCTGTGGATACGAAAACGCCAGTGCCATGACCCGTGCGTTCAAGGCCGAGTTCGGTCAGACGCCGACCGCATTTCGGAACGGAAACCTGTCGGGGCAGTGAACCGGGATTGGCAGGGTTCCGGTTTCAGGTGTCGAACTCGGAAACATCCCTTGCTTTTGTCGTAGCGATTTAAGGCAGCATCCGTTTGCTGGTCAAAATGTGACAAACGTTTTAGGGAGGCAATTTTCGCGAAACGCGGACAGCCGATTTATGTTAGCGCCGTAGTCCGCCCGTCAAAGCGCTGGAGAATATGCGTGGACAGTGCGCCCACGCAAGTCAGTTTTGGTGCGGGCGATCAGGCCGCAGCGATCTGGCTTGCCTTTTCAACCAGCACTTCGGCCTGACGGATCGAGGCATAGTCGATCAGACGGCCATCCAGAGACACGGCACCTTTCCCATCCGCCTCGGCCTCGGCCATGGCGACAAGGATACGCCGTGCCTTGGTAACTTCGGCATCCGAGGGCGACATCACCTCATTGGCAAGTGCGATCTGGCTGGGGTGGATGGCCCATTTCCCCTCGCACCCCAAAACGGCGGCACGTTTTGCGGCGGCCTTGTAACCGTCGGGATCCTGAAAATCGCCAAAAGGCCCATCAATCGGACGCAGCCCGTTGGCGCGCGCCGCAACCACCATGCGGGCAAGGGCGTAGTGCCACATGTCGCCCCAGTGGTTCAGGCGGCCTCCGTCGGCATCCGGGTCGGTCAGAACCGAATAGTCCGGGTTTACACCCCCGATGATTGTGGTCCGCGCGCGAGTCGAGGCGGCATAATCCGCGACACCAAAATGAAGGCTTTCATTGCGCTTTGATGCGGCCGCGATCGCGCTGACATTCTGCATACCAAGCGCGGTTTCGATGATGTGTTCGAACCCGATCCGTTTCTTGTATCCCTTGGCGTCTTCGATCTGGGTCACCAGCATGTCGACCGCATATACATCTGCAGCTGTCCCGACTTTTGGGATCATGATCAGGTCCAGACGCTGGCCCGCCTGTTCGACGACATCCACGACATCCCGGTACATGTAATGGGTATCCAGACCATTGATCCGCACCGACATGGTCTTGTTGCCCCAGTCGATATCGTTCAGCGCCTGAATGATGTTCCTGCGCGCCTGTTCCTTTTCATCGGGCGCGACGGCGTCTTCCAGATCGAGAAAGATGACATCCACGTCCGATTTCGCGGCCTTCTCAAACATTCCGGGCTGGCTGCCGGGCACGGCAAGCTCGCTGCGGTTCAGGCGGGCGGGGGCTTGTTCAATTGGGTGAAAGCTCATGGTTGGGACCTTTCGGCTTACAGGTTCGGGTAGATGGGGAAGCGGTTGCAGAGATCTGCGACCTGGGCGCGGACGCGGGCTTCGACTTCGGAGTTGCCGTCTTCGCCGTTGGCTGCCAGGCCGTCGAC
>NZ_JBXWQZ010000029.1:0-50867 GCF_059612645.1 Ruegeria sp. YKSF131
ATATCCTTTTGAGCGTGCTGCTTTATGCGGCGCTGTTCACGCATGCCGGTCTGGCGCTGACCTCGATCGCGCAGCGCCGGACCCTGCGCATGCCGTTCAGCACGGCGTTGCAGGTGGTTCTGGGTCTGCTGATACCTTTGCAGCTGATCTCGCATGTCATCCAGACGCGGGTCGCGCACGAGATCTATGACGTCAATGACGAGATGGGGTATATCATCATCCTGATGTGGCCCAGCACCGTGATATGGATGCAAAGCGCGTTGTTGCTGATCGTCTGGGTGCATGGCTGTATCGGACTGCATATGTGGCTACGGCTGACGAAATGGTGGTCCAGCGCCGTACCCTATCTGATCGGTGTTGCCGTCTTCATCCCCATGTTCGCTTTGGCTGGTCTGCTGACCGAGGGTCGCCGCATTTGGATGGATTTCGCAGATGAGTTTTTGCGGGAACAATATATCGAGCATTACAACTGGCCCTCGCCCGAGGCGTTCCAGACCATGTTCACCGTCAAGGACAATGCCCTTCTGGCGTTCTGGCTGGCCTTGGCGGCCACGGGTCTTGTGTATATCGGGCGCAAGCTGTGGCGGCGCAGGCATTCGGTGCGGGTGAGTTACAGCAGCGGGCCCGAGGTAGATGCCGAAAAGGGTATGACCCTGCTTGAGATTTCGCAGGCACATGGTGTGCCCCACGCGGCCTTGTGCGGCGGGAAGGGGCGCTGCACCACGTGCCGCGTCATCGTCGAAGAGGGCGCCAGTGCCCTGCCCCCGCCCGGCAATGTCGAGGCCCGCAGTCTGGCCGCTGTCGGCGCCTCACCGCAGACACGGCTGGCCTGCCAGATCCGCCCGACGGAACCGACCACCGTTTTCCGCGTTTTTCAACCGGATGGCGGGCGCATCCGCGGGCATGCCAGTCAGGGGCAGGAACGGAAACTGGCCGTGCTGTTTCTGGACATGCGTGGATTTACCGCCCGCACGACCGGTCAGTTGCCCTATGACATCGTGTTCCTGCTGAACCGGTTCTTCGACGCCGTTGTTCCTGCCATCACCAAGGACGGCGGTGTCGTGGACAAGTATATGGGTGACGGGTTACTGGCGGTTTTCGAAAAACCCGATGCAGCAGCATCCACCAGCGCTGGGTTGAAAGCTGCGATAGATATCAGCCATGCCCTCGACCGGTTCAACGAACGGCTTGAGGCCGAGGGCAGCCCTGGCATTCGGATCGGAATGGGCTTGCACCTTGGGGATCTGGTGCTAGGTGAGATTGGCGCGCAGGGACATGCCGCAAGAACGATCATCGGCGACGCTGTCAATGTGGCCAGCCGACTGGAAAGCGAGACCAAGGCGTTGGGGGTCGAACTGCTGGTCTCGCAAGAAGTGTTGACGGCTGCGGGCATGGACCTGCCGCCGGAGGGTATCCGGATGTTCCAGCTGCGCGGCGTTGCCGATCCGATTCCCGCCCTGCCAGTCACTCGCGCGTCCGGGCTTGCGCCACACACGCAAAAACAGGAACAGTCATACTTTGCATGATCGGATTATCTACGCCCAGGGGAACCAGATCATCATTTTGATTTCAGAGTTGGAAATTCCTTCCAATCCGCGAGAAATCAGCGCATATCGTCCTTTGTTTCATTGACGCCAGTGGACTTCGCGCGACAGTCGGTGCAAATGCCCCGAAAACGCCCTTGAATCACTGGCAACACAACACTGCGATAAGAGTATTCAGATGACGATGTTAAGCAATCTGGCCCCCATTCCCGAACTTTATGTGTCGTACGACTCGGCCCAGAAACTGAAGGTTGAAGCCGCCGACCTGACCAGTTGGGATCTGAGCCCGCGCCAGATCTGTGATCTGGAACTGCTGATGAATGGCGGTTTCAATCCGCTCAAAGGTTTCCTGAGCGAAGCCGATTACGACAATGTCGTTGAAAACATGCGTCTGGCTGATGGCACCCTGTGGCCGATGCCCATCACGCTGGACGTCAGCGAAGATTTTGCGGACAAGATCGAACTGGGTCAGGATATCGCGCTGCGTGATCAGGAAGGCGTGATCCTGGGCACCATGACGGTGACCGACCGCTGGACCCCGAACAAGGCGCGCGAAGCTGAGAAGGTTTTTGGCGCCGATGACGATGCCCACCCGGCTGTGAACTATCTGCACAATGTGGCGGGCAAGGTCTATCTGGGTGGCCCTATTGTTGGCATCCAGCAGCCCGTTCACTATGACTTCCGCGGTCGCCGCGATACACCAAACGAGCTGCGCGCCTATTTCCGCAAACTGGGCTGGCGGCGGATCGTGGCCTTCCAAACCCGCAACCCGCTGCACCGTGCGCATCAGGAGCTGACTTTCCGCGCTGCCAAGGAAGCGCAGGCCAACCTGCTGATCCACCCGGTCGTCGGCATGACCAAGCCCGGCGACGTGGACCACTTTACCCGCGTGCGCTGCTATGAGGCGGTGCTGGACAAGTATCCCGCATCCACCACCTCGATGAGCCTGCTGAATCTGGCGATGCGCATGGCAGGCCCGCGCGAGGCGGTCTGGCACGGGCTGATCCGTGCCAACCATGGCTGCACCCATTTCATCGTGGGCCGCGATCACGCGGGCCCGGGCAAGAACTCGGCCGGTGAAGATTTCTATGGCCCCTATGACGCGCAGGATCTGTTCCGCCAGTTCCAGGATGAGATCGGCGTTGAGATGGTCGATTTCAAACACATGGTCTATGTGCAGGAACGCGCGCAATACGAGCCGAATGACGAGATTCTGGATAAGGACAATGTCACGATCCTGAACATCTCGGGCACCGAACTGCGCCGCCGTCTGGCCGAGGGCCTGGAAATCCCTGAATGGTTCAGCTTTCCCGAAGTTGTGGCCGAGCTGCGCAAGACCAAGCCGCCACGCAGCCAGCAGGGCTTTACCGTGTTCTTCACCGGCTTCTCGGGCTCGGGCAAATCCACCATCGCCAACGCGCTTATGGTCAAGCTGATGGAGATGGGGGGCCGTCCGGTCACGTTGCTGGATGGCGATATCGTGCGGAAAAACCTGTCATCCGAACTGGGTTTCTCGAAAGAGCATCGCGACCTGAACATCCGCCGGATCGGCTATGTGGCATCCGAGATCACCAAGAATGGTGGCATCGCCATCTGCGCCCCGATCGCACCTTATGCCACCACACGCCGCGCGGTGCGCGAAGAGATCGAACAGTTCGGTGCCTTCTGCGAAGTGCATGTTGCGACCACCATCGAAGAGTGTGAGCGGCGCGACCGCAAGGGTCTGTACAAGCTGGCCCGCGAGGGCAAGATCAAGGAATTCACCGGCATCTCGGACCCGTATGACGTGCCTCAGAACCCCGAACTGCGTGTCGAGACCGAGAATGTCGAGGTCGACAACTGCGCCCATCAGGTATTGCTGAAGCTGGAAAGCATGGGCCTGATCGCAGCCGGCTGAATCTGATGAATGAAACGAAGCGGCCTCCGGTTTACGGGGGCCGTTTTTGTTTTGACGAGGCTGAGGTGTTTGGCAACGTCGACGGGTGTGAGCCGGTTCGTCTATTGCGCGGTCTCTGGCAGGTCAACCTGCCCGCGCATCAGGATATGCCCCTGACCGGCAACCTTGATTCCTGTCATCGCGTCGGCGGGTCCAACGCGCGTGACAACGGCCTGACCGGGGCGGCCCATATCGTGCCCCTGTTCCGCAACGAAACTGTCTTTGGTCATTAGCCCGTATCTCCACAGATAGGCCGCCATGGCCCCGGTGGCGGACCCGGTAAACGGATCTTCGGGCGGGCTGGGCGGGGCCATAAGCAGGCGCGAGAACGTATCGCCCGCGTCGGTGGCCCCTTGGAGCGTCACGAGGAAAGGCTCGGCCATATCCGAGCCGGAATACCCTGCCGTCGCAGCCACTTTCCGCAGCGCGCCCTCGGACAGGCGGGCCGCGCGCAACGCGTCATGATCGCGCAGAACGGTGATACAGAAGGGCAAGCCGGTTGAAACCATCCGGGGTGGCGAGATGATGGCTTCTTGCGGCAGGCTGATCGCCTTTGCCACCAGATCGGCAGGCACATGCGCACCAAATTGCGGTGCGACCTGCGTCATTTCGATCTGGTCGCCCTGCAATCCGATCGAAACCAGACCCGCGCCGGTTTCCAGCGTCAGATTATCACCGGAGATCATACCGCGCGACCGCATCGCCGCTACGGTGGCAATCGTCGGGTGACCGGCGAAGGGAATTTCGCGGCTGGCCAGAAAATACCGGACGCGGATGTCGGCCACGTCGGACGGGCCGGTGAATGTGCATTCGACCAGAGAGGTTTCGCGCACATATGCCATGCAGACCTCGGCCGAGAGACCCGCGCCGCCATGGACCACGGCACAACCGTTGCCGCCAAATGCACGATTGGTGAAGGCGTCTACCCAGTCGAATTCAAACCAGCTCATGCAGTCGGCTCCGTTAAAGGTTAAAAGCGGCAGTTTCGCCGATGCGCATGTGTTGCGGGCAACGTTTCAGCCCCGCCCGGGCTAAGGGGCCGTTCAGTGAACGGCCACAGGTGACAGGTCGTGCTGACGGGCCAGAACGAAAGCCAGCTTGCGGTCGGCCACAAGCGCCAGCTGCTGCCCATCGGAATCGTGCACGGCATAAAGGTGATCCAGATCACCTGCCTGATCGCGCAGATCACGCGGCAGATCGGCAACGTCGACTGTTTTCACATAGACGATACGATCACCTTCGGTGTTGATTTCAATCGGTGTATTCATAGCTCTTACCCCTTCCGTATATTGATTGTCTGAACCACGGTTTCCGGCACGGCGCGGGTCAGATCCACATGCAGCAGACCGTTTTCCATAATCGCCTCGCCCACCTCGACCCCGTCGGCCAGCACGAACATGCGCTGAAACTGACGCGCCGCGATGCCACGGTGCAGGAAGATGCGCCCCTCGCTGTCGTCGCGCTGACGGCCCCGGATCACCAGTTGGCGATCCTCGATGGTGATCGACAGATCCTCTTCGGCGAACCCGGCCACGGCAAGGGTGATGCGATAGGAAAAGTCCGAGGTCTGTTCGATATTATAGGGCGGGTATCCTTCATTACCGGCCTTTGCAGACCGTTCCAGAAGGCGTTCCAGCTGCTCGAACCCCAAAAGATGCGGGTATGAGCCAAGAGTAAGTTTCGACACGTATTTTCGTCCTTTATTGTCAAAGCGACGTGGTGCGCGGTCCCGTTCCGGCAACCGCTTGTTATAGAATATGGGAAGAAACCAGGATGTCCACAAGGTCTGGCGCGATAACGTCTGACACACTATCTTGTTGGGCAAGCACCACAACAAGCCCGAGTCGCCAATGAACGCGCCCACCGACCTTTCGATGAAAACCGATGAAGTTCTGCGGGTTGAATTGGAGGTTTTCCGCCGCCAGCACCGCGACCTTGATGAAGCGATCGAGGCGCTGCATGAAAAAGGAACGGCTGATCAGTTGACCCTTCGGCGTCTGAAAAAGGAAAAACTGCGCCTGAAAGACTTCATCCGCCTGATCGAAGACCGCCTGACCCCCGATATCATTGCCTGAACACCCTGTACCGCATTGCCACAAAAGCGGATTTGGCTATAGTGCGCGCTCTTTCTGAGCGCGGGGACGTAAGCGGATGAGCGATGTGACAGTGGGGATCATCATGGGCAGCCAGTCGGACTGGCCCACGATGAAGGAAGCCGCAGATATTCTGGATGAACTGGGCATCGCTTATGAGGCGCGTATCGTTTCGGCCCATCGCACCCCGGACCGGTTGTGGGACTATGGCAAGACCGCCGTGTCGCGCGGGTTGCAGGTGATCATCGCGGGCGCAGGTGGCGCGGCACATCTGCCGGGCATGATGGCCTCGAAAACACGGGTACCGGTGATTGGCGTGCCTGTGCAGACGCGGGCCCTGTCGGGGGTGGATTCGCTGTATTCCATTGTGCAGATGCCCAAGGGATTTCCCGTGGCGACCATGGCAATTGGGTCCGCTGGCGGGGCCAATGCGGGCCTGATGGCGGCGGGCATTCTGGCCTTGCAGGATGAGGCCCTGGCCGCGCGGCTGGATGCCTGGCGCGAGGCCTTGTCAGCCTCGATCCCCGAGGAACCGCAGGGATGAGCAGAATCGGGTTTATCGGCACCGGGCATATCGCCGCGCCGATTGCGCGGCTGATGGCCGCCAAAGGGCATGAGATCAGCGTGACCGAACGCAACGCCGAGGTCTCGGCCGCCCTGAAGGCCGAACTGGGTGTGGCTATCGCGCCGCCGCAGGCGGTGATTGACACCTCGGACATCGTGTTTCTGTGCCTGCGCCCGCATATCGCGGCCGAGGTTCTGACTCCCCTGACCTTTCGCGCCGATCAGCAGGTCGTGTCGGTGATGGCGGCCGTTTCCGCCAAGGATTTGGCCAAGCTTTGCGCACCGGCGTCGGATTTCGTGCAGACCATCCCGCTGGGGTTCTTGCAGTCCGGTGGCTGCCCGATGGCGGCATTTGGAAATGACCGCTTGCTGGCCGAGCTGTTCGAGCCGGAAAACCCCGTGGTCAAGGTTGCGGATGAGGCGGCGCTGAACGCGCATTTTGCAATTTGTGCCATGGTTCCCGGCATTCTGGATTTGATGGCCACCGGGGCCAAATGGCTGGGTGACATGACCGGCGATGCGGACGAGGCCGAGTTCTATGCCACGCAGTTGATGGCTGGTTTTCTCGCCGCGATGGAGAAAGGCACAGCCGGGCGGTTGGCACAGGAGCGCGACGCTTTGGCGACCGAAGGTACTCTGAGCCTGCAGATGACGGGCACCCTGATCGAACAGGGCGCGCATGAGGCGCTGAGAGCGGCGCTTGGCGCAATTGGAAAACGTTTGGAGAATTGAAGATGGCGGAGATGCTCGCCCAAGGTGCGGTGATCGGGATTCTGGGTGGCGGCCAGCTGGGCCGGATGTTGTCGGTGGCGGCCTCTCGGCTGGGGTTTGTCAGCCACATCTACGAGCCGGGCGCAAACCCGCCTGCCGGACAGGTTGCGGATCGGGTAACGACAGCGGCCTATGACGATGTCGACGCCTTGACGGCTTTTGCCGATGCGGTGGACGTCATCACCTATGAGTTTGAGAACATCCCGACCGAGGCGCTGGATATTCTGGAAGCCCATCGCCCCATTAGCCCCGGGCGTGAGGCATTGAGGGTCAGTCAGGACCGCCTGACCGAGAAGACGTTCCTGCAGGGGCTTGGCCTGAAAACGGCCCCGTTTGCGGATATCACCAATCTGGATAGCCTGAATGCGGCTATCGAAGAAATCGGCACGCCTGCGATACTGAAGACCCGCCGCTTTGGCTATGACGGCAAAGGGCAGGCCAGATTGCGCAGCCCCGGGGATGCCGAGGCCGCGCTGGCCGACATGGCTGGCGCGCCTGCCGTTTTGGAGGGGTTCGTTGATTTTTCGCACGAAGTTTCGATCATTGCTGCGCGCGGGCTGGACGGTCAGGTGGCCTGTTTCGACCCGGGTGAGAATGTGCACCGGGATGGCATCCTGCACACCACCACCATCCCTGCGCGCCTGTCCCCCGCCCAGCGCACCGATGCCATCCTGCTTGCGGCCAATATTCTGAACACGTTGGAATATGTCGGTGTCATGGGGGTCGAACTGTTCGTTACACCTGGCGGGCTGATCGTGAACGAGATCGCGCCGCGCGTGCATAATTCGGGCCACTGGACGCAGAATGGCTGCGCCGTAGACCAGTTCGAACAGCACATCCGCGCGGTGGCGGGCTGGCCGTTGGGCGACGGGCAGCGCCACTCGGATGTGGTCATGGAGAACCTGATTGGCGACGATATGGACCGCGTGCCCGAGCTGGCGCGCGAACGGGACGTCGCACTGCATCTTTACGGCAAGGCCGAGATCAAGGCCGGTCGCAAGATGGGACATTTCAACCGGATCAAGCGGTAGAATATCGCGCTACGGCGCGATGCCTTCGGCGAGAGTATTTGGAAAAAGGTGAAGCCGGTCTGGTTTCACCCCACAAAGCGCGACGCGATATCCCCTGACATATAGCTGACGCGCCCGCCCGCCAGTGTCGCGGCGACCCGGTGAGTGGTTGCATTAAGGATTACCAGATCGGCGCGTTTGCCCGCGGCAAGCGTGCCCCGGTCCTGCAAGTCCAGCACCCGCGCAGGGCCGGATGAGATCAGCGCCCAGGCCCCTGCGAAATCCAGCAGCCCGGTTTTGGCCAGCATCAGCGCCGCGCGGCGTGGACTGGGATAATGGTAATCCGAGGCCAGCGCATCACAGAGCCCCATCGCGATCAGCTCTACCGCGCTGGCATTGCCCTTATGCGAGCCGCCGCGGACCACATTGGGCGAGCCGAGAATGATGTGATCCCCGGCAGCGCGCGCGGCCTCTGCGGCCTCAAGCGTTTCGGGAAACTCGGCAATGCACACCCCTTGGCCGCGCCACCAAGCGCGCGCCTCGGCAGTTGCGTCATCGTGGCTACCCAGACGCACGCCCATGTCCGCAAGGTCCGAACAGAGCGCTTCAAGCGCCGCCGGAACCTCAGCCTTGTGGGCGTGCATGTCGAGCAGCATCGCAAAATGTGCCTCCGGATTTCGCCCGGCCTTCAAGGCCTGCCCGGTCAGGCGCGGTGGTTTCTTACCCTGCGCCAAACGATCATGCGGCAGGTGATCATTGAAGACCACGTATGGCACCTGCCAATCGGCGATGCGACGGGCCAGCCCGTCGTAATCCGCGAGCATATTGGTCTCGAACCGCAGTTGCGGGATCAGATCGGTGACCGTGCTGCCCTTGACCGCTGCGATGGCCGCAAACACCTGCGCGGCAAAGTCCGGGCCGCGCACGCCGCCTTCCCAGCTGTAAAACTGCGCCAGCACGGCTGTGGTGATGCCGTTGGCGGCCAGTTCAGCCTCGACCGACAGAATGCCCTCGTTCATCTGTTTCATCGCGCCGCGACGTGGGGCTATATGGCGTTCGAATCCATCGCCGTGCAAATCGACAATACCTGGCAGAACTAGATAACCGGTCAGGTCAATCCGCCGCCCGGGCGCGTCATTCTGAACCACCCCATCTGCAATGGCGAGGTCTGTGCGTAACAGCCCTTCACCCGGCAACAGAACCTCTGCTCCGGTCAATGTCAGTTCCAATGCGGTCATTCTGATGGCTCCGCCCCCGGTTCCGAGCAGTTTTGCCCGATACAGATCTCGTCTATTACGTCCATCACACCGTCCAGCCAAGTGATCTGCGGATCAAACCGGCCAAATTCGATAAAGTGCAGGGCCTGCGCCATGACCTGCGGGTTGTTCATCATGAAGGTGTGGGTCACCGGCAAGACAAGATGATCGGCCATGCCTTCGACCTTGGTGGACTCGACCGACACCTTGCCATCGTCAGGGCCGTCGATCAGAGACGAAAACACGAGGTTCAATGACTGGTCACCTGCGATGACACCCAGTTCGAAATCCACGGGCGGCAGGCGGCTGGGAATACCATCCGGGCCCGTACCCAGTTGAAGACCGGCCGGACCGTTTAGGTATCCGAACACCTCCCACGCGCTGAGTTCATCGACCAGTTGGCTACCCTGATTGGGCGGCCCCAGCATGACGACACGGCCCATGTTTTCAGGGCTGTGGTCCTGCAACCAATACCGCAACAGGATGCCGCCCATCGAATGTGCGACAACATTGACGGTATCAGTACCGCAGGCTGCAAACGCTTGCGGGATGGTTTGTTCGGCCAGTTCGGGGATACCGATTTCGGTCGATGGGTAACCCGGGCGCACCACGGAATAGCCATTCGCTTTGAACAGTTGCTCCATCACGCTAAACGACGCCTCGGTCCGGGCAAGACCGTGCAGCAGAACAACGCATTTCGCGTTGGCCACGGCCGGAATAAGACAAAGAAGCAGAGCGATCAGAATTCTCATACCCGCCAGATAAAGCCTGTGCGCCTGCGTTAAAAGCCCTTCCCGCGTTGACGTCGCAGGACAGCCAGCGCGATACCGCCCAAAACCAGCGCCGCACCAACAAGCAGCCGCACACCCGCGCTTTCCCCCAACAGCACCACGCCGCCCACAATCGCGATCACCGGCACGCTGAGCTGAACGACTGCCGCCGTCGAAGGTGCCAGCCGGGGCAGGACGCGATACCACAAGGCGTATCCCAGACCAGATGTTACGCCACCCGAAAGGGCCGCGAGGAGATAGCCCATTCCGGTCATGTGCCACTCTGCCCCTGTGGCCATCAGGGCCAGCGCGGTCACCGGCAGCGCGACGATGAAATTCGCTGCCGTGCCCTGCAATGCGTCAGGCTCGGACCGTCCGGCCAGTGAATAGGCCGCCCAGCCGATCCCGGCGGCAATCATCAAAACGGTTCCGGTTGGATCGACCTGCACTGTTCCTGTGGGCCACAGGACACAGGCCAGACCACCCAGTGCAATCGCTGCCCCGGCCTGTTGCCGCCGGGTAGGTTTGGTCCCGGTAAGGGCGTTGGCGGCGAACATGGTGATCTGCACAACGGCAAAAAGGATAAGCGCGCCCAGCCCCGCATCCAACGTCAGATAGGCAATGGAAAACCCGATCATATACAGGGAAAGCGACCCGGCCCCGATGAACCGCCTGCAGGTGCGCAGCGGCAAATGTCCTCTGCGCAGCACAACCAGTGCGGCCAGAACCAGCGCCCCCGCCAGAACCCGGATAATGGCAAACCCCGCGGGATCACTGGATCCGCTGTCGATAGCCAGCCGGTTCAGAATGGAGTTCGCCGCAAAGGCGCACATGGTCAGGGCGGTCAGAAGGAACAGTCGCATTTCAACCACATACCGACTTGGCGGCAGGTTGGACACTCACAATTCGGGCACACGCGGAGCTGCCTTCATCTTTTCCAAAATACTCCCGCCAGAGGCGTGGCCGCATTGCGGCTATCAGGAACGAAACGGGGCCGCCAAAAGGCGACCCCGTCCGTTAGCACTTTGGCTTCCCCTCTCGACAGCTTGACCTTGCAGCCAAACGCCTGTCAGGGGTCGTCAGAATTCGCCGAGGCGAATTCGACGTGCTTACATCATGCCGCCCATGCCGCCCATGTCGGGCATGCCGCCAGCAGGTGCATCTTTTTGCGGTTTGTCTGCAACCATCGCTTCGGTAGTGACCAGCAGGCCGGCAACAGATGCCGCGTCTTCCAGAGCGGTACGAACAACTTTGGCCGGGTCGATCACGCCGAACGAGAACATGTCGCCATATTCTTCGGTCTGAGCGTTGAAACCAAAGGCCGGATCCGAAGACTCGCGCACTTTGCCTGCAACAACCGCGCCGTCAACGCCTGCGTTTTCGGCGATCTGGCGCAGCGGCGCTTCGATGGCCTTGCGCACGATGTTGATGCCTGCGTCCTGATCAGCGTTCGCGCCTTTCAGCGATTCCAGTGCTTTACCGGCCTGAACCAGAGCAACACCACCGCCTACAACGACGCCTTCCTGAACGGCTGCGCGTGTTGCGTTCAGAGCATCGTCCACACGGTCCTTACGCTCTTTCACTTCAACTTCGGTCATGCCGCCGACGCGGATAACGGCAACACCGCCTGCCAGTTTGGCAACGCGTTCCTGCAGCTTCTCACGGTCGTAATCCGACGAGGTTTCTTCGATCTGGGTGCGGATCTGGGCAACACGTGCTTCGATCTCGGCTTTCTCGCCAGCACCGTCGACGATGGTGGTTTCGTCTTTGCTGATCTCGATCTTCTTGGCGGTGCCCAGCATGTCCATGGTGACATTCTCAAGCTTCATGCCCAGATCTTCGCTGATCACCTGACCACCGGTCAGGATTGCGATGTCCTGCAGCATGGCTTTGCGGCGATCGCCGAAGCCCGGTGCCTTGACAGCAGCAATTTTCAGGCCGCCGCGCAGTTTGTTGACAACCAGAGTCGCCAGCGCTTCGCCTTCAACGTCTTCTGCAATGATCAGCAGCGGCTTTTGCGACTGGATCACCTGCTCGAGCAGCGGAACCATCGGCTGCAGCGAGGACAGTTTCTTTTCGTGCAGCAGGATCAGGCAGTCGTCAAGCTCGGCCACCATCTTGTCTGCGTTGGTGACGAAGTAAGGCGACAGGTAGCCACGATCGAACTGCATCCCTTCGACAACATCGGTCTCGGTTTCCAGACCTTTGTTTTCTTCGACGGTGATGACGCCTTCGTTGCCGACCTTCTGCATCGCGTCTGCGATCTGCTGGCCAATTTCAGCTTCGCCGTTGGCCGAGATGGTGCCAACCTGAGCAACTTCTGCCGAGTCTTTGACTTCACGCGAAGCAGCACGGATGCCTTCGACAACTTTGGCTGTTGCCAGGTCGATACCGCGCTTCAGGTCCATCGGGTTCAGGCCCGCTGCAACCTGCTTCAGGCCTTCTTTTACGATGGCCTGCGCCAGAACGGTCGCGGTGGTGGTGCCGTCACCGGCTTCGTCATTGGTGCGGCTGGCGACTTCTTTCACCATCTGCGCGCCCATGTTTTCGAACTTGTCTTCCAGTTCGATTTCCTTGGCAACCGAAACACCGTCTTTGGTGATGCGCGGTGCGCCGAAGGATTTGTCCAGTACCACGTTGCGGCCTTTGGGGCCCAGGGTCACTTTGACAGCATCCGCCAGGATGTTCACACCCCGGAGCATCTTGTTGCGGGCATCGGTGTCGAACTTGACGTCCTTTGCAGCCATGTCGTTTCTCCTTGAGAAAATGTGTTGAGTGGAAGATCAGAGAAAGCGCGGGCTTACTCGATGATCCCCATGATGTCGCTTTCTTTCATCATCAGCAGCTCTTCGCCGTCGACCTGAACCTCGGTGCCCGACCATTTGCCGAACAGGATCTTGTCGCCAGCCTTGACCGCCATTGCGATCAGCTCGCCGCTGTCCTTGCGCGCGCCTTCGCCGGTTGCGACGACTTGGCCTTCGCTGGGCTTTTCTTTTGCGCTGTCAGGAATGATCAGTCCGCCTGCGGTTTTTTCATCGCTTTCGGTACGGCGAACCAGCACACGGTCATGAAGCGGTTTCAATGCCATCTTTGCAGCTCCTTGGGCTCAAAGTTTTGTTTATCCTCCCCTCGCCTTTCGACGAGGCGTTAGCACTCGGTGTGTATGAGTGATAACGACGCATAGCTAGGGAGTCTAAAACGCCGAGTCAACAAGGTGTTTGGGATTTTTTTAACAACGCCTCAGTCAGCCTGTTCCCAGCTGTACGCCCAGTGTTTCAAGCCGTCTGTTCCCTCAGAGGTAAGAGCGTAGACACCTTTTTCAACCTTCTCGAACCACCCATAGTGAT
The DNA here is from genome assembly GCF_059612645.1 of Ruegeria sp. YKSF131. Classification (NCBI taxonomy): domain Bacteria; kingdom Pseudomonadati; phylum Pseudomonadota; class Alphaproteobacteria; order Rhodobacterales; family Roseobacteraceae; genus Ruegeria; species Ruegeria sp. YKSF131. The sequence goes on from NZ_JBXWQZ010000029.1 coordinate 13,292, forward strand.
TTTCCCGCATCAACCGGGTGGCGACCGGAACACCCACAGATCTGGCAACCTCGGCCCCTTTGGCTGGGCCGTGTTCGGCCAGAAAGGCCGCGCATTTGAGCGCATCCTGACGGTAGGCCGTCACGATCCCGTGACGTGTCGCGCCCCCGGAATTGGGGTCGCCCTCCAGCCGGGCGAATTCGCGCAGCAGCCGCGCCGCCCTGGCCTTGTCCTTGCGCGGCACATATGGGCCCGGATCGCATTGCACCTCGACCGTGCCATCGGCACGTACGGTGATCAGACCCAGACCAAGCCTGCGGCACAGCGCCAGATTGTCCCTGAGCGCCCGCCGGGCCGTGCGCCCGGTGGGTTTGCTGACCCCGATATAGACCTGATCCGTGAGTTTCAGGCGGGTAATCGCCTGATGGAAAAGGGACAGCGTGAACCTGAGCTTGAGTTCGACAATCATAGGCGGCTCGTCTTCGCGCATGGCGACGATATCGGCTGCGCCCACTTCTCCTTTGACGGTGTATCCCTGACGCTCCAAAAGCGCCTTGATCGGGGGATAGAGGTCCTGCTCGCGGTTCATGGGCCTATGCTACGCAGATTGTTGAGGAATACCAGACGGGTTGCTTGAACATGGGCCGCAGGCATGGCTATGTCTGGGACACCTTGATGACACAACACCGGATAGGTTCATGCGCCTGCTGACGTTTCTCGCTTTTCTACTGGCCCCGATCACGGCTGCGGCTGCGTGCGATGGGCAGGACCTGCGCCCACTGCTGTCAGATGACGCGCGGGCCGAGTTGCAACGCGCCGTGGCGGACATCCCCTTTCCGGAAGGCAACCACTGGATTGCGCGCAAGGATGATACGGTTCTGCACATCGTTGGCACCCTGCACACTTATGACGAACGTATGGAAAAGGTGGTTGAACGCCTGTTTCCGGACCTGAGCCAGGCTGACGCATTCTATTTCGAAGTCACCCAGACTGACATGGATGCTTTCGAAAAGAACCTGGCCAATAATCTCAGCGCCGTAATGATCACTTCCGGGCCGACCCTGATCGACCTGATGGGAGATGAAGATTGGGCCGCATTCTCGACCGCGTTGCACCAGCGCGGCATTCCCGGCTGGATGGCTGCCAAAATGCGACCGTGGTTCTTGAGCATGATGCTGAGCATCCCGCCCTGCATGATGGAAGATCCGAACGGGACCTACGGCATGGACGCCCGCCTGAACGATCTGGCCGCAGAAAACGGCATTCCGCAATACTCGCTGGAACGTATCGACGACCTGATCGCCATGTTCGACAGCCACCCTCTGGAACAGCAGGTCGAGTCGCTGGTGCGGCTGTCCGGGGCGATGATGGGAAGCAACGATCAACTGGCCACCATGGCCAATGGATATCTGGAAGAAAAGCACGCCGAGATCATACAACTCGCCCGCCTGCAGGGGTTCGAGGAATCCGGGCTGAGCCGGGACGTCTTCGATGAGGAATGGAACGGGTTCGAGCAGCAAATGCTTGTCCAGCGGAATGCCCTGTGGATGGAGCATATTCTGGCCATCACGGATCAGACGGCAGTGATCGCGGTCGGCGCAGGTCATCTGAGTGACGATCACGGTTTGCTGAACCAGCTGGAGCAGTCCGGATACACGCTGACACGCGCCGCTTTCTAAGCTGGTTCAGCGGTTTTCAGACCAAGCGTCGCAGACGGGCTGCTGTGGCGTGACAAGGACGTTTGTCCGCCCTATAACGCGCGCAAATTTCCATTCCGCAGGACGCTGACATGACAACGCTCGTATTTGGTCACAAATCCCCCGACACCGATTCCACAGGCTCGCCGATCCTGTGGTCGTGGTACCTCAACGAAATCAAAGGTGTGCAGGCCGAGCCCGTGCTGTTGGGCGAGCCCAACACCGAAGCGGCGTTCATGCTGGACAACTGGGATCTGCCCAAACCACGCATCCTGGACGATCTGGCAGCGGACACTCCGGTGGTTATCGTCGACACCAACAACCCTGCCGAACTGCCCGCCAACGTCAATGACGCTGACATCCGCGCCATCATCGACCACCACAAGCTGGTCGGTGGTCTGGAAACCAAAGGCCCGATCGACATCACCGTGCGCCCGCTGGCCTGCACGGCCACCATCATGGTTGACCTGATGGGCGACGATGCAGCCAAGATGCCCGACGCCATCAAGGGCGCGGCACTGACCTGCATCCTGTCGGACACGCTGGAATTCCGCTCGCCCACCACCACGCCCCATGACCGCGAGGTTGCTGAGCGGCTGGCAGCCGAGCTGGAGCTGGATATCTCGGCTTACGCGGCAGACATGTTTGCGGCGAAATCGGATGTCTCGTCCTTCTCGGATGCCGAACTGATCCGCATGGACAGCAAGGAATACGAGGTCGATGGCACCAAATTCCGCGTTTCGGTTCTGGAAACCACTGCGCCGGGCGTCATTCTGGACCGCAAGGCAAGCCTGGCGGGTTCGATGGTGGATGTCGCCAAGGAAGACGGTGTCGATCAGGTGCTGCTGTTCGTCGTCGATATCCTAAACGAGGAAGCCACTCTGCTGGTGCCCAACGATCTGGTCAAAACCGTTGCCGAGAAAAGCTTTGGTGCATCCGTCGATGGCGACGCCGTGGTTCTGCCGGGCATCATGAGCCGTAAAAAGCAGATCATTCCGAACCTGAAGGTCTGAAGAAACACGCGGGGTCTGTCGTTCTGAGTAAAACAGGCCCCGCATTATTAGTCCTGAGTCTGCGCCTTTGGCATTGCGCTTGGGCAGACCTGTACCCGACAGATGAAATACAGGGCGGCCACCGATCGATTGGTGGCCAATCCCTTGCCAATCGGTCATAAGGCTCGTGCAGTTTCAGCTTGAGGCCACATATGACCCAGATCGTTCACGCGCTGTCCGAAATCTCTGCCCGCTACAAAGCGTTGTTTGTCGATCTGTGGGGGTGCGTTCACAACGGGATCACGGCCTATCCCGAAGCTGTCGCAGCCCTTCAAGCCTATCGCGCGGACGGGGGGCTTGTCGTGCTGGTCACGAACTCGCCCAAACCCCGTGCGGGTGTGGCCGAGCAACTGGTGCAGTTCAATGTTCCCGCAGATGCCTATGACACCATCGCCACCAGCGGCGATTCCGCACGGTCGGCGATGTTCCGTGGTGCAGTCGGGCACAAGGTTTACTTCATGGGGGAATGGCAGCGCGATGCGGGCTTTTTCGAGCCACTGAAACTGCTGCACCACCCGATCCATATCGAACGTGTCCCGCTGAGAGAGGCCGAGGGGATCGTCTGCTGTGGCCCCTTTGATCCGATGGCTGACCCGGACGTGAACCGCCCCGATTTCCTCTATGCCAAGCAGATGGGCATGAAGCTGCTATGCGCAAACCCCGATATTGTTGTCGATCGCGGCGAGGTACGAGAATGGTGTGCAGGCGCTTTGGCCAAGCTCTATACCGAGATGGGCGGCGAGAGCCTGTATTTCGGCAAACCGCACCCGCCGATCTACGATCTGGCGCGCCGCAGGTTGCAAGAACTGGGCCATGATATCCCGGACAGCGACATTCTGGTGATCGGCGACGGCCCCCATACGGACATTCTGGGGGGCATGGGTGAAGGCATTGATTCCCTGTTCATTTCGGGCGGGCTGGCGGCGGCCGAGACAAAAACGTCGCACCATCCGGATCACGAATCCCTAACAGCTTATATCGAAAGGGAAAAGATCAACCCGACCTACACAATCGGTCGATTGAGATAGCAAGAAAAGACTTGATTTTCTGCAACTGCGAAGTAATAAAGTTGCCAACCTAGGCCGGATAGTGGTTTTTTCTTTCTCGGTCGATTTCGAGTGAGGGCAACATGTTGGATAATCTTCCACGCGGAACGATCTGTATCGAAGACATCGAAATGGGCATGTCCCGCCACCTGCGCAAAGTGGTGACGGACGAAGATATCGAGATGTTCGCGCAGATCTCGACAGACCGGAATCCGGTGCATCTGGATGATGATTATGCCCGCGATACAATCTTCGAAGGGCGCATCGCGCACGGGATGCTGACAGCTGGGCTGATTTCGGCCGTGATTGGCGAACAACTGCCGGGCCATGGTACGGTCTATATGGGGCAGTCACTGAAGTTCCTGGCCCCCGTGCGCCCCGGTGACATGGTTTACGCCGAGGTCAAAGTCATCGACATCGACTTTTCCAAGCGTCGCGTCAAACTGGATTGCCATTGCTCGGTCGAGGGCAAGAAGGTGCTGATCGGTGAAGCCATGGTACTGGCCCCGTCGCGCAAGTTCGACTGATCGGCGAACACATCCATGCAAAAGGCGCCCGACCGGCGCCTTTTTGTTTGGACGCTGTTTTTTGCCTGTGCCTTTCAGGACGGGCGGGCGCGTTTTCGCCCTTTCAACGCACCGGATTCCAGAATGATCTCTGACACCACGTGTTCGCGCCTGTAGGCCATCACATGAACGCCGGACACCCCCGCGATATCGCGGATCTGCTGGATCAGTTCGATACAGATCTTCTTGCCCTCGTCAGCTGGCTTTACGGCTTTCTCCATCCGCTCGATGACCTGATCGGGGATGTGAATGCCGGGAACATTGCTGCGCATCCAGCGTGCCGCACGCGCTGACGCGATGGGGCCGACGCCCGCGATGATGAACACTTTCTTGTCCAGTCCCGCATCGCGCACCCGCGCCATGAATTTCTCGAACAGCGGAATGTCGTAGATGTAATTGGTCTGAATATACTCGGCCCCGGCCTCAACCTTCTTTGCCAGACGATCAGGTCGCCAGTCATAAGGTGGTATGCAGGGGTTTTCGGCAGCACCAAGGAACAGTTGCGGCGGGCGCGTGATCTTACGACCAGAAAGGAACATTCCCTGATCGCGCATCGTGCGGATCGTCCGCAGCAGGGTCAGGGAATCGAAATCGAAAACCGGTTTTGCCCCTGGCTGATCCCCGACGCCGACGCCGTCACCGGTCAGGCACAGCACGTTACTGACGCCCAACGCTGCAGCCCCCAGAACATCGCCCTGAATGGCAATCCGGTTCCGGTCGCGGCAGGAAATCTGATAGACCGGAGAATAACCCGCGCGCGTCAGCAAGGCACAAATCCCAATCGAGGACATATGGCAGTTCGCGCCCGAAGCATCGGTTGCATTGATCGCGTCAGCCACTTCGCCAAGCGGTTGGGCCGCCTGAAAAACATCCTCGGGATCGGCACTGTCGGGTGGGTTCAACTCGGCTGTGACTGCGAAACGGCCTGAACGGAGTACCTTTTCCAACCGGCTGTGCGACACATATCCTTGGGGAACCGGAACATAGCCAATCGGCTCCACCTCGTTGCGATGGGTATCACTCATTTCTTCAGTTCCCGGTTTATCGCGTTGGGTGGTTCGGCGGCCAGTGGTGCCGCAGAAGGTTCATTCTCGCGCGCTTCGGGGAATGCCTCGGCCAGCGCCAATCGGGCTGCATCCCGGGTCTCGCGCTCGTGCGCTGCAATCTCGCGGCTGACCCGCAACCAGGATGACGAGCCTTTCAACGTGTGCTCCACCGGTGGCAGAACTTCTTTTATCTTGTCGGCTCCGTGCCGCATGCGGCTGGCTCCGTTCCAGGCCAGGGCCCAGACGCATTTCATATCCGGCTTCACCTCGCAGAACTCGCCGGGACGTACGCCGCCACATGGGCCATTGCGCAATTGCTTTGGGCAGTTCATCGGGCAGGACATGCCGGTGGATGACAACACGCATTGCCCGCACATCTTGCAATCGAACAACAGGGTTTTGACGCCCTTCTCGACCAGTGCGATCGGGCGTTCGACGCGGTTATATCCGATCTTTGCAAATAGCGGGTCCATCGCGACCATGCCGCGTTCGACACATTTATAGATCCACTCGAAAGTGCGGGCATGACGAATCGCGAACAGTCGCATTCGGTACATGGGTCTGCCTCCTGTGCTGGGTTCGTTCGAACCTGGCCGGGCTTTGATCCGGTGCGCCTTAATCCAGGGGACCGGATTTTCAGTCTAAACCCAGAGTTTTTTTTGAATCAAGCGGTTGGAGGCGGCTGGCATGAAATACTTGGATTGGCCTCGTGCATTTTCCCGGCCAAGCGAAATGTTCAAGGCTCATTCAGAGGATCGCATTCTTGGAATTCAAACTGCCGCTTGAACAAATTGACTCGCGCCGCTACGCAATCGTCTATGCACATCATCCGGGATATCCAGTTCGTCCAGCCAGAAGATCGCGGCGCCAGCGTGGCAATCGGGAATTTCGACGGCGTTCATTTGGGGCATCAGTCGGTCATTGAACTGGCCCGTAATGCAGCGCCGGACGCGCCGCTGGGTGTGTTGACCTTCGAGCCGCATCCGCGGGAGTATTTTGCGCCTGACGCGCCTCCGTTCCGCCTGATGCGGGGCAATGCGCGAGCGCACCGGCTGGAGAAGCTGGGCGTAGAGAAGCTTTATGAACTGCCGTTCAACGCCGCGCTGGCCGGGCTTTCGCCAATGGAGTTTGCGCGCAACGTGATCTGCGACGGGCTGGGCCTGTCGCATGTCGTGGTGGGTGCCGATTTCTGCTTTGGCAAGGGCCGCAGTGGCACGGCGCAGGATCTGGTGAAGTTCGGGCAGGACATGGGGTTCGGTGTGACGATTGCGCCTTTGATGGAACGGTCGGAAAATGTTGTATCCTCAACCGCCATTCGCACCGCGCTGAGCGACGGCCGCCCACGGGACGCAGCCGCGATGCTGGGACACTGGCACCGGATCGAAGGCGAAGTGATCGGGGGCGAACAGCGCGGGCGCGAGCTGGGCTTTCCCACCGCGAACATGTCCATCGAAGGGCTGCATCCGCCAAAATTCGGTGTCTACGCCGTACTGGTGGATGTGTTGGATGGGCCGCATAAGGGCAGCTATCACGGTGCGGCCTCGATCGGGGTGCGCCCGATGTTTAACGGCCAGGTGCCCAATATCGAAACCTTCCTGTTCGACTTTTCGGGCGATCTGTACGGGGCGACCCTGTCGGTGGGTCTGATCGACTTTCTGCGCCCCGAGATGACATTCGACGGGCTGGAGAGTCTGATCACGCAGATGGATGCCGACTGCGAACAGGCCCGCGGTATATTGACCGCCCTATGAGTGTTGATCCGATTGAACGCGCGGGCCTGCCTGCCCGGTTTTGGGAGCGCAAACCCCTGCGCCAAATGAACCAGCGCGAGTGGGAGGCGTTGTGTGATGGCTGCGGCAAATGCTGCCTGAACAAGCTGGAAGATGAAGACACGGGCGAGGTGGCCCTGACCTGCGTCGCATGCCGCTTGCTGGATGATGAAAGCTGCCGCTGCGTACAATACGACATCCGGCATCAATTCGTGCCCGAATGCATCGTCATGACCCCCGACAATATCGACGAACATGCCTATTGGTTGCCGCAAACCTGCGCGTATCGGTTGCTGTGGGAAGGCAAACCGCTTTACGACTGGCACCCGTTGATATCTGGTACAGCGGACAGTGTGCACGCTGCCGGGATCTCGGTTCAGGGGCGCACGGTGTCTGAGTTTGAGACACCCATGGAAGAGTGGGAAGATTACATAATCGAGGAGCCAAGCTGATGCATTTCGCGTCTGACAATTCCGGGCCGGTTCATCCACAGGTCATGGCCAGGCTGGCCGAGGTCAATCAGGGCTATCAGATGGCCTATGGCGCGGATACGCTGATGAACGAGGTGCGCGACCGTATCCGCAGTATATTCGAGGCTCCGGGTGCTGCGGTCTATCTGGTGGCGACCGGGACAGCAGCGAATTCGCTCGCCCTTGCAACATTGTCAAAGCCTTGGGAAACGGTCTTCTGTTCCCCAGTCGCGCATATCCACGAGGACGAATGCAACGCACCGGAGTTTTACAGCGGCGCCAAGCTGACCCTGGTACCGGGCGGAGACAAGATGACCCCTGAGGCTTTGCGCGGGTCAATTCTGGGCGAGGAAACACGCGGTGTGCATGGGCCGCAGCGCGGACCCGTGTCGATCACACAAGTGACCGAGCGCGGATCGGTCTATTCGCTGGCAGAGTTGCAGGCCCTGTGCGAGGTCGCCAAGACGTACGGCCTGCCCGTGCATCTGGACGGCGCGCGCTTTACCAACGCGTTGGTTGCGCTGAACTGTTCCCCTGCGGATATGACATGGAAAGCAGGTGTAGATGCTGTCAGTTTTGGTGGCACCAAGAACGGTCTCATGGGTGTCGAGGCGGTTGTGTTCTTTGATGAAAGCAAAGCCTGGGAGTTTGAGCTGCGGCGCAAGCGCGGGGCGCATCTGTTTTCCAAACACCGCTATCTGTCCGCTCAGATGGCGGCCTATCTGGAAGACGACCTGTGGCTGAAGATGGCGCGTCAGGCCAATGACAACTGCGCCCGCTTGGCCGAGGGGTTGCGCGCCAAGGGGGCCGCATTTCTGCACGAACCGCAGGCCAATATGATCTTTGCCTCATTCCCACGCGCGAAGCACAAGCAACTGCACAAGGCAGGCGCGGTTTATCACCTTTGGGGTGCAGAGCTGGAAGGCGAGGATAACAACGAAAACCTCGCGTGCAGGCTGGTTTGCGACTGGTCCATCGGAGCGGCGGAGATCGATCAGTTTCTCAATCTGCTTTGACGCCTAACGGGGCGTTGGCCTGCCAGAACGCCCGCAGCAAAGCGCCGGTTTCATCAGGGTGTGAAATCGGCAGCATGTGCCCTGCGCCGTTGATGCGTTCATGGCGCGCATCAGGCAGGCGCCGTTGCAGCCCTGCGCAAATCGCGTGGATCACCGGCGGCGTCTCTGACCCGCTCAGCAACAGGGTCGGCATCGATGCGCGCCGGAGCCGATCCGGGTCAAGCAACCCTGCCTGATCGTCATAGAGCACAGGGTGTACAGCCGGAACCGCATCGATTCCACGCACCATATTTGCCCGCGTGCGCTCGGGCAAATCAGGCCATTTGGGGCTGATCTTCGTGCTCCACGCCCTGTTGAACAGGCGCGCGGCCAAAACCTTGTCACCAGACGCGAAGGCCGCACTGACTGGCTCGGAGTCCCGTTCGTGCTGTTCGAACAACAGCGGCGCATCCTGTTTCGCAACTGCAAAGAACACGGGTTCGATCAGGATCAGGCTGCGCACGCGCTCGGGATGTTCAATCGCCAACCTGAGTGCGATCATCGCCCCAAAGGAATGCCCGATCACATCCATGGGTTTCGTCAATTCAGCCAAGGCCGGTCTTGTCACTGCGTCAAAGAAATCAACCTGCCCGTCCCAATCCGGGCTGCGCCCATGCGACAGCATATCCGGGGCAACAAATGTCGCACAGCCATTCAGCGCACTGGCCAAACCTGACCAGGCACCGGAATGCGCAATCGTGCAATGGAGGGCGAGCAGTTTCCGCTCCCCCTCACCCAAGTGCCTGACGAAAACGGATTGCATCGTGGCCCTGACCGTCACCCGTTCATCTCGGCCAGATGCCGGTCCAGATCGTCCAGCCTGTCCTGACCCCAGAACCGCTGGTCGTCGGGCGTGATGTAGAACGGTGCGCCGAAGACACCCCGATCCACGGCTTCCTCGAGGTTGGCGGCATAGGTTTCTGCCCCCACCAGCAAGCCGCTGTCTGCCAGACCGGGATCAAACCCCGCTTGCGTCAGACATTCGCGGATGACATCGTCCTGTGCGATATCCTTTTCCTCGGCCCAGCAGGCGCGAAGGAAGCTATGACACAGCTTACCCACATCGCCCGAGCCGTCCTTGATCGCGGCAATAACCGCATAAGATGACGGGGCCATGTTGGTCGGCCAGTGCGCGGGTTTCAGATTGAACTCCATCCCCAGATTCTTCGATTGGCGCAGCAGCTCCTGTGCGCGGTACTCGATACGAGAGATATGCCGGTCTTTCGGAGGGGTCCCCCCGGTGCGCGCGAACAGGGCGATAATGTCCAGCGGCTTATAGTTGATCGTCGCGCCGTGTTTCGCCGCGATTTCTTCCAACCGCATCCCTGCCAGATAGGAATAGGGCGAGAGTGTCGCAAAAAAGTAGTCAATCTGGGTCATGTGCACTTTCTCCGCTGCGTTACCTTTGCGGGACGGTAAGGCCATGCTAAGCGGTGTCAACATCACGATTCTGTCACATTGCCATTGCTGCCCGGGGACCTCAGCCGATGCCGACACTTCACGAACCCAAGCTTATCGCTGGGAACGCCAACCTTCCGCTTGCCCAAGCCATCGCACGCCGCATGAGCCTGTACCGAGGCGTTGATCAGGGTCTGGTCGATGCGCGTGTCGAACGGTTCAACGACGGTGAGATTTTCGTGGAAGTGTTCGAAAATGTGCGCGGCGAGGATATGTTCATTATCCAACCGACCTCGAACCCGGCCAATGACAACCTGATGGAACTGCTGATCATCGCCGATGCGCTGCGCCGGTCGTCCGCGCAGCGGATCACCGCCGTGATCCCGTATTTCGGGTACGCCCGTCAGGACCGTCGCACCAAGGCCCGCACGCCCATCAGCGCCAAGTTGGTGGCCAACATGCTGACAGGGGCCGGGATCGAACGGATCCTGACCATGGACTTGCATGCGGCCCAGATTCAGGGCTTTTTCGATATGCCCGTGGACAACCTTTATGCCTCGCCCATCTTTGCGCTGGATGTGAGGCATCAGTTCAAGGGAAATCTGGATGAAATCATGGTCGTTTCACCTGACGTGGGCGGCGTGGCCCGCGCGCGTGAACTGGCCAAGCGGATCAACGCCCCTTTGTCGATCGTGGACAAGCGCCGCGAGAAAGCGGGCGAAGTGGCCGAGATGACCGTGATCGGGGATGTGAAGGACAAGATCTGCCTGATCGTGGACGACATGTGCGACACCGCCGGAACGCTGTGCAAGGCGGCGCAGGTGCTGCTGGATAACGGTGCGAAAGAGGTTCATTCCTACATCACGCATGGCGTCATGAGTGGCCCTGCAGTGGAACGGGTGACAAATTCGGTGATGAAGTCGCTGGTGCTGACCGATACGATCCAGCCAACCAAAGAGATATTGAGCGCCAAGAACATCCGGATTGTTCCGACTGCGCCAATCTTTACACAGGCGATCCTGAACATCTGGAACGGAACCAGCGTGTCATCCCTGTTCGAAGACAAGACGCTGACGCCGATCTACGAATCCATGTACCAGATGGATTGAGTTTGGACGGGTCGACAGAATGTGTCGTCCCTTTCTTTTTTGAACCACCGATTGCGCACAAGTCTGCCTCATGCGCGCGATCAGCGACACAAGCGGACCGATCTCCATGACTGGCAACAAACGCATTGTTCTTTCCAGCGACCACGCGGCAATCGAGCTGCGTCAGGCCGTGGCCAACCACATCGCGCAGCAAGGATGGGACGTGGTCGATATCGGCCCGACGACCCCGGAAAGCACCCATTACCCCAAACACGGCAAGGCCGCGGCACTGGCCGTAGCCTCGGGTGATTGCGGATTGGGGATAATCCTCTGCGGCACGGGTCAGGGCATCATGATGGCCGCAAACAAGGTGCCCGGCATTCGCTGCGGCGTCTGTTCGGACGCGTTTTCCGCCCGGATGATCCGCCAGCATAACAATGCCAATATGCTGTCGATTGGCGCGCGTGTTGTCGGCGAAGGACAGGCGCTGGATATTGTGGATGCGTTTCTGGGTGCCGAATTTGAAGGCGGCCGCCACGCCACACGGGTCGACATGATCGAAGCGCAGGACGACTGAGCTCCGCGCCTGTCCTGCAAGCCCAGGATCAGGAAATGTCCCAGTCGTCCGGGTGTGCCACCTCTCCAAACGCGGTCCAGCTGATCCGGATGCGGGCAATTCGCGTGTCGGACCAAGTCCGAAACACCGCTTCAAACCCTTCTGTGGTGACATTTTCTGCCTGAACCTCGGCGCGCAGGGCTGATGATGTGTCGACATCCCAAAGGGAAATCCCGATCTGAACCATGGGCGGGCTAAGAAACGTGTCCTTGAATTGGATGGGTTTCCGACGTTCGCGGGGGCCTTCGCCAGTCCACATGTCCCCGCCTTCGGCAAATTCCGAAAACAGAACACTTTCACCTTGATCGATGCCAATGGGATGGGTCAGAAATTTTTTCATGTTTTCATCATTATACTTGAATTTCCGCAACTTATCCCTGCTTTTTGGCAAAAGCACGACAAAAAAACGGCCCCGCAATCGCGAGGCCGTTCCAATTTTCACTGTTAAGCCAATTACAGGCTCATATGCGTCCCAAGCGCTTCCATGTCGGCCAGCAGCTTGGCGGCTTCGTCGACGATCGACATATCGTCGCCGCCCTTTGCCGCTTCGTGCGAGGCGCGTGCCTCGGCAATCAGCTCGTCCATATGCGAACGGGTGATTTCCGAAACCGGAACCGCCTTTTCGGCCAGAACCGACAGGCTGTCGCCGTTGATCTGGGCAAACCCGCCGGTGACCAGGTATTCGCTGGACCCTTCGGGTGCCTCAACCTTCAGCAGACCGGGGCGCAGCGTTGTGATGGTGGGGGCGTGATCGGGCATCGCCGTCATGTCCCCGTCTGCGCCGGGAATCTGGACCGCGGTGACCTCGAGCGAAGCTAAGCTCCGCTCGGGGCTGACGAGGTCGAAATGCATCGTGTTTGCCATCAGGGATACTCCTTAGGCGGCTGCTGCTGCCATTTTTTCGGCTTTGGCGATCACTTCGTCGATGCCGCCAACCATCAGGAAGGCTGCTTCGGGCAGGTGATCGTATTCGCCAGCCACAACGGCCTTGAACGACGAGATGGTGACATCCAGAGGAACCTGAACCCCCGGCGAGCCGGTGAAGACCTCGGCCACGTCGAACGGCTGTGACAGGAAGCGTTCGATCTTACGGGCACGGGCCACGGTCAGCTTGTCCTCTTCCGACAGTTCGTCCATGCCGAGGATGGCGATGATGTCCTGCAGCGACTTGTAGCGCTGGAGGATCTGCTGAACGTCGGTCGCAACCTTGTAGTGCTCTTCCCCGACGATGGCCGGGTCGAGCAGGCGCGAGGTCGAGTCGAGCGGGTCAACCGCAGGGTAGATACCCTTTTCCGAGATCGCACGGTTGAGAACGGTGGTCGCGTCGAGGTGCGCAAACGAAGTTGCCGGCGCGGGGTCGGTCAAGTCGTCCGCAGGCACGTAGATCGCCTGCACCGAAGTGATCGATCCGGCCTTTGTCGAGGTGATGCGTTCCTGCAGGGCACCCATGTCAGTGGCCAGTGTCGGCTGGTAGCCCACAGCGGACGGGATACGACCCAGCAGAGCCGACACTTCGGAACCCGCCTGCGTGAAGCGGAAGATGTTGTCGACGAAGAACAGAACGTCGGTACCAGACTGGTCGCGGAACTGCTCGGCCAGGGTCAGTCCGGTCAGAGCAACACGCGCACGCGCACCCGGAGGCTCGTTCATCTGACCGTAAACCAGGGCCACCTGGCTTTCCGACAGGTTGTCCGGCTTGATCACGTTCGATTCGATCATCTCGTGGTACAGGTCGTTGCCTTCACGGGTCCGTTCACCAACACCCGCAAACACCGAGAAGCCCGAGTGCACTTTTGCGATGTTGTTGATCAGTTCCATGATCAGAACAGTTTTACCAACGCCGGCGCCGCCAAACAGGCCAATCTTACCGCCTTTGGCGTAAGGGGCCAGCAGGTCAACCACCTTGATGCCGGTGACCAGAACTTCCGACTCGGTCGACTGTTCGGCAAAGGTCGGTGCGGGCTGGTGGATAGCGCGAACTTCGGTCGCCTCTACCGGACCTTTTTCGTCGATCGGCTCGCCGACGACGTTCAGGATGCGGCCCAGGGTGGCATTGCCAACCGGAACCGAGATCGGTGAACCGGTGTCGGTGACCACTTCGCCACGGACCAGACCTTCGGTCGCGTCCATCGCGATGGTGCGGACAGTGTTTTCACCCAGGTGCTGAGCAACTTCCAACACCAGGCGCTTGCCATTGTTGGTGGTTTCCAGCGCGTTCAGAATTTCAGGCAGCTGATCTTCGAAGTGCACGTCGACGACGGCCCCGATGATCTGTGTGACTTTGCCTTTTGCATTCGCCATGTTTCGTCTCCGGTTTGTCTCTACAGCGCCTCGGCGCCGGAAATAATTTCAATCAGCTCGTTGGTGATCACGGCCTGACGCGAGCGGTTGAACTGGATCGTCAGCTTGTCGATCATCTCACCCGCGTTGCGCGTCGCGTTGTCCATTGCGGACATCCGCGCGCCCTGTTCAGACGCTCCGTTTTCGAGCAGAGCCGAGAAGATCGCGGTCGCAACCCCCTTGGGCAGCAAGTCGGCCAGAATGGCCTCTTCGCTGGGCTCGTAGTCGAAGATGGCACCGCTGTCGTCACCTTCCGATTCCTCGAACGAGGCGGGGATGACCTGCTGTGCCGTCGGGATCTGGGTCACAACGTTGACGAACTTCGAATAGAAGATCGTGGCAACGTCGAACTCGCCCCCGTCGAAGCGGGACAGGATGTCCTTTGCGATGTCCTGCGCGTTGGAATAACCCAGACGCTTGACCTCACTCAGGTCCACATGCCCAACGAACAGATCGCCAAAATCACGCTTGAGCGCGTCACGGCCTTTCTTGCCGACGGTCAGGATCTTGACCGTCTTGCCCTTGCCGCGCAGCTCTTCCGCCTTCTGGCGGGCCAGCTTGGCGATGTTCGAGTTGAAGCCGCCACACAGGCCGCGTTCAGCTGTCAGCACAACCAGCAGATGGACATCATCACTGCCCGTACCACGGAGCAGCTTGGGGGCGCTGTCGCTGCCCCCAACCGACGCCGCCAGCCCCGCCATCACGGCATTGAACCGCTCGGCATAAGGGCGCGAGGCTTCGGCAGATTCCTGGGCGCGGCGCAGTTTTGCGGCCGCGACCATCTGCATGGCCTTGGTGATCTTGCGGGTCGATTTGACCGACTCGATCCTGTTTTTAAGGTCCTTCAGACTAGGCATCGGAACCTCCTATCAAGCGAAGGTCGCGGCGTATTCGTCGATCGCTGCTTTGAGTTTGTCGGACGCTTCACCTTTGATCTTTGGATCTTCGTCGGTGATCCACTTCAGCAGGTCTGCGTGCTTGCCGCGCAGATGCGCCAGCAGACCGGCCTCGTAGCGGCCAACGTCAGATACATCGATCTTGTCGAGATAGCCGTTGGTGCCAGCGAAGATGACGCAGACGATTTCCGCGTTGGTCAGCGGCGAGTACTGCGGCTGCTTCATCAGCTCGGTCAGGCGCGCACCACGGTTCAGAAGCTGCTGGGTTGCGGCGTCGAGGTCGGAACCAAACTGCGCAAAGGCCGCCATTTCGCGATACTGAGCCAGTTCCAGCTTGACCGGACCGGCAACCGATTTCATCGCGTCGGTCTGAGCCGACGAGCCCACACGCGAAACCGACAGACCGGTGTTCACAGCAGGACGGATGCCCTGATAGAACAGTTCGGTTTCCAGGAAGATCTGACCGTCGGTGATCGAGATCACGTTGGTCGGAATAAAGGCGGAAACGTCACCACCCTGGGTCTCGATAACCGGCAGAGCCGTCAGCGAACCAGCACCGAAGTCTTCGTTCAGCTTTGCCGAACGTTCCAGCAGGCGGGAGTGGAGGTAGAAAACGTCACCCGGATAGGCTTCGCGGCCCGGCGGGCGACGCAGCAACAGCGACATCTGACGATAGGACACGGCCTGTTTCGACAGGTCATCATAGATGATCAGCGCGTGACGGCCATTGTCACGGAAATATTCTGCCATCGCGGTTGCGGCATAGGGTGCCAGGAACTGCATCGGTGCCGGGTCGGACGCGGTTGCGGCGACAACGATCGAATATTCAATCGCACCGGATTCTTCCAGTTTCTTCACCAGCTGGGCAACGGTCGAACGCTTCTGACCGATCGCAACGTAAACGCAGTACAGTTTCTTCGACTCGTCGTCGCCCGCTGCTTCGTTATAGACTTTCTGGTTCAGGATGGTGTCCAGAGCCACGGCGGTTTTACCGGTCTGGCGGTCACCAATGATCAGCTCGCGCTGGCCACGGCCAATCGGGATCATCGCGTCAACCGATTTCAGGCCGGTTGCCATCGGTTCGTGCACCGATTTACGCGGAATGATACCGGGTGCTTTGACGTCTGCAACGCCGCGCTTGGTGGCATTGATCGGACCTTTGCCGTCCAGCGGGTTGCCCAGACCGTCAACAACACGGCCCAGCAGCTCGTCACCGATTGGAACGTCCACGATCGAGTTTGTGCGCTTGACGGTGTCACCTTCTTTGATGTCACGGTCAGAACCGAAGATAACGACACCGACGTTGTCGCTTTCCAAGTTCAGCGCCATCCCCATGATACCGCCGGGGAATTCGACCATCTCACCGGCTTGAACGTTGTCCAGGCCATATACACGGGCAATCCCGTCACCGACGCTCAGCACGCGACCGATCTCGGCCACTTCGGCTTCCTGACCAAAATTCTTGATCTGGTCCTTCAGGATTGCAGAAATCTCTGCAGCTTGGATTCCCATTTATCCGACCTCTTTCATTGCATTCTGTAGGGAGTTCAGCTTCGAACGGATCGAACTGTCGATCATTTTCGAGCCCACTTTGACGACAAGACCGCCGATGAGGCTTTCATCAACGGTCGCATTGATAGTTACGGTCTTGCCCACACGCTCGGACAGCGTCTTGGACAGTTTTTCCAGTTGTGTCTTGGTCAGCGCCTTGGCCGAGGCGACATCGGCGGTCACTTCGCCACGCTCATCAGCCAGCATGTCACGCAGCACCTGCACCAGTTGCGGCACAACAAACAGGCGGCGTTTCTGCGCCATCAGACCCAGCGTATTGCGCAGGATGGCGTTCAGGCCCATCTTGTCAGCAATTGCGGTGATCGCAGCTTCCTGCTGAGTACGCGAAACCAGCGGCGATGCGATCAGGTCGCGCAGGTCGGCACTGTCGCCCAGTGCTGCTGCCAGATCATTGATGCCGGATTCCAGACCCGCAAGGTCATTATTCTCTTTTGCGATCTCGAAGATCGCGGTGGCATAGCGCTCGGCGATGCCTGTGGAAATCGAAGCTGGTTCGGACACGTCCACCCTTCCGATATTTGAGGCCCCGATTTTGGGTAGCGGCCGCTACCTTGGGGCGTGAGGAAACCCCGGCCAGACGGTCGGGGATCAAAATCACCGGGGATGTAGCAGAGGTGAACCAACCAAGCAATACGCTATAGCGGTAACAGATTTATCCACAAAATGTTAATTTTCATACACTTACACCAAGTGCGACCGTTTGGACCGGTCGCGGCAGTTGAAAAATGTTACGAATATGCAGGTTTTTGCGATTCCTGTGACTTTTTTCTCGCGAATTTGTCACTTTGGGATGCACACGGTTGTCACGCTGGCTTTAGCAGACCATCAAGCGCCTTGATAGGCTTCCTGATGGCATCTTTGGTGACATTGCCCCGGGGCGGATGAATGTTCTTTGTGACCTCGACCATCAACACCCCGCCCGCCATGACAGTTGGAATGCGCTGGCCAGTTTTTTCGATCAGACTGCCCGACTTCAACCAGAACCGCCGGAAGGACGGCGGCATGTAAAGAGCCGAGCAATGCGCCTCGGGCAGGAAGTAGTGCGACCTGAGCTGATTTTCCAGCTGAGTGGCGGAATAGGGACGGCCAAAGCCAAATGGCGTTTTGTCCGTACGTGACCACAGACCCGCCCGGTTCGGAACAATGAACACGGCCCTGCCACCGGGGCCCAGAACGCGCCAGCATTCCTCGAGCAGCTGGTTTGGCCGCTCGGACGTCTCCAGCCCGTGCATCACCACAAGCTTGTCCACGTGACCGGTTTCAATGGGCCACCGGGTCTCTTCCGTCAGGACCGAGACATTGGGCATCCCCGCGGGCCAGGGCATCACACCTTGCGGGCCGGGCATCAGCCCGATGACCCGGCGCGCATCGGCCAGATAAGGGCGCAACAGCGGCACGGCAAAGCCAAAACCGGCAACTGTCTGACCTTTGGCTTCGGGCCAGAGCTCGGTCAGCCGCCCGCGAATAGCCGCCTGTGCCGCGCGCCCAAGGGTGCTGCGGTAGTAGAAGTTCCTCAGATCCTGCACATCAAGATGCATTGCGGACATCCGGTCAATCGGCTTAGCTGGGCGCAGTCTAGCAATGAAAGGGCAAAAGGCCATGCCTCTTGAAATCGTTACAATCCCGTGCCTCAGCGACAATTACGCCTTTCTGGCCCATGACAGCGGCAATGGCCAGACTGCGCTGATCGATGCCCCAGAAGCCACGCCGATTCTTGCGGCGCTGGAAGATCGGGGATGGGCGTTGTCACATGTGCTGCTGACCCATCATCACTGGGATCACGTTGAAGGGCTAGCCGAAATTCTGGCCAAACACCCTACAATGGTCATCGGTGCGGCCGCCGACGCGCACCGCCTGCCCCCGCTGGACCAGCAGGTTGCCGAAGGCGACAGCTTTGAGGTCGGTGGCGAACCAGTCGAGGTGATGGACGTTTCGGGGCACACGGTTGGTCATATCGCGTTTTATCTTCCGCAAAGCGCGGTCGTCTTTACCGCTGACAGCCTGATGGCCCTCGGATGTGGACGTCTGTTCGAAGGCAGCCCGGCGCAGATGTGGGCGTCGCTGAGCAAGCTGGCCGCTTTGCCGGACGACACTCTGGTCTGTTCGGGGCATGAATATACACAATCCAACGCAAAATTCGCCATTACCGTCGATCCCGAGAACGCTGCGTTGAAACAGCGAATTGCCGATATCGACCGCGCCCGCGCCGCTGGCGAAGCCACTGTTCCGTCGATTTTGGCGCTTGAAAAAGCCACCAACCCGTTCCTGAGGGCCACTGATCCGGCGATTCAGGCCCATCTTGGTATGGCAAACGCCGATCCTGCGGCGGTTTTCGCCGAAATCCGGGGTAGAAAAGACAGGTTCTGATGCTTATTTGCCCCTCTTCACGGCCACGGTCACAACAAATGTGACTGTCAAGTGAAAGAAAACCCTTGAAGCCGGGCCACGATCAACCAAACTCTAATAGTATGAGGACATGGTTGGGATGGGGTTCCGGCCGAAAGCCCGCCCCCTTCTGACCCAAGACAGAGGAGCACCCGCGTGCCTTCATTCTCGAGCACACTGGAACAAGCCATCCACGCGGCCCTTGCGGCTGCGAATGAACGGCGACACGAATTTGCAACGCTGGAGCATTTGCTGCTGGCGCTTCTGGAAGAACCCGATGCGGTGCGCGTCATGAAAGCGTGCAGCGTCGATCTGGACGAGTTGCGCAGCACTCTGGTTGAGTTCATAGACGAAGATCTTTCAAATCTGGTCACGGATATCGACGGGTCCGAAGCCGTACCGACGGCAGCGTTCCAGCGCGTCATTCAGCGCGCCGCAATCCATGTGCAAAGCTCGGGCAGGACCGAAGTGACCGGTGCCAATGTACTGGTCGCCATTTTTGCCGAGCGCGAAAGCAATGCCGCCTATTTCCTTCAGGAACAGGACATGACCCGGTACGACGCGGTCAATTTCATCGCCCATGGCGTGGCCAAAGACCCCGCTTATGGTGAAAGCCGGTCGGTATCCGGTGCGGATCAGGTGGAAGAAGAAGCTCAGACAGGATCCGGCGACACGGAACAAAAAGAAAGTGCGCTTGGGAAATACTGCATTGACCTGAACGCGAAATCGCGCGCGGGTGATGTCGATCCGCTGATCGGGCGCGCGGATGAGGTGGAACGCTGTATCCAGGTGCTGTGCCGCCGCCGCAAGAACAACCCGCTGCTGGTGGGCGATCCGGGCGTGGGCAAAACCGCCATTGCCGAAGGTCTGGCGCACAAGATCGTCGCCGGAGAAGCCCCAGATGTCTTGGCACACACCACCATCTATTCGCTGGATATGGGCGCACTGCTGGCCGGGACCCGTTATCGCGGCGATTTCGAAGAGCGCCTGAAGGCGGTTGTAACCGAGCTGGAAGAGCACCCCGACGCAGTGCTGTTCATCGACGAAATCCATACCGTGATCGGTGCCGGTGCAACCTCGGGCGGGGCGATGGATGCCTCGAACCTGCTGAAGCCTGCGTTGCAGGGCGGCAAGCTGCGCACCATGGGCTCGACCACCTACAAAGAGTTCCGACAGCATTTTGAAAAGGACCGAGCCCTGTCGCGCCGGTTCCAGAAGATCGATGTGAACGAACCTTCGGTTGAAGACAGCGTCAAGATCCTGCGCGGTCTGAAACCCTATTTTGAGAAACATCACGACATCAAATACACCGCTGATGCGATCAGAACCGCAGTCGAGCTGTCGGCACGTTACATCAACGACCGCAAGCTGCCCGACAAGGCCATCGACGTGATTGATGAGGCTGGCGCGGCGCAGCATCTGGTGGCGGAAAGCAAACGGCGCAAGACCATCGGGGTCAAAGAGATTGAGGCCGTGGTTGCCAAGATCGCCCGCATCCCGCCCAAGAACGTCACCAAGGACGATGCCGAGGTGCTGAAAGACCTCGAAGCCTCGCTGAAACGGGTGGTCTTTGGGCAGAATCTGGCGATCGAGGCGCTGGCCAGCGCAATCAAACTGGCGCGCGCCGGCCTGCGGGAGCCTGAAAAGCCCATCGGCAACTATCTGTTTGCCGGTCCGACCGGTGTGGGCAAGACCGAGGTGGCGAAACAGCTGGCGGATACGCTGGGCGTTGAACTGCTGCGTTTCGACATGTCGGAATACATGGAGAAACACGCGGTCAGCCGTCTGATCGGCGCACCTCCGGGCTATGTCGGGTTCGATCAGGGGGGTCTGCTGACCGACGGTGTCGACCAGCATCCGCATTGTGTGTTGCTGCTGGACGAGATTGAAAAGGCGCACCCGGACGTGTTCAACATCCTGTTGCAGGTGATGGACCATGGCGAGCTGACTGACCATAACGGTCGTACAGTGAACTTCCGCAACGTGGTGCTGATCATGACCTCGAACGCGGGGGCGCAAGAGCAGGCCAAGGCCGCGATCGGGTTCGGTCGTGACCGTCGAGAGGGCGAAGACACTGCCGCGATTGAACGCATGTTCACGCCGGAATTCCGCAACCGTCTGGATGCCGTGATCTCGTTCGCGCCGCTGCCGAAAGAGGTCATTTTGCAGGTGGTCGAGAAATTCGTCCTGCAACTGGAAGCCCAACTGCTGGATCGTGGTGTGACCATTGATCTGACACCCAAAGCCGCCGAATGGCTGGCGGACAAAGGGTATGACGACAAGATGGGTGCGCGCCCGCTGGGCCGTGTCATTCAGGAATACATCAAGAAACCGCTGGCCGAAGAGTTGCTGTTTGGCAAGCTGGCAAAAGGCGGTGTGGTCCGTGTCTCGGTCAAGAAGGGTGATCTGGATCTTGATATCCTTGGCCCGGATCAACCGCGCATTTCGGGTGACAAGCCTCCGCTTCTGACGGCAGACTGATCGCCCACCGCATCAAACAGAAAACCCGCCTACCAAGGCGGGTTTTCTTCGTTTCGCCCAACACAGACAAGGACTCATCCACTCGACCGGGGTCGCGTTAGCGTCTCGGTTATACTGCGTGTGAAACGCCTGTCTGACATGCGCCGCCTTGATTCTCCAACGGCTCTGGTCACTGTGGCCGGTATCGCCAATAACCGGTTGCGGGGCGGCGGCTTGTTTTCGTGGCTGCTGAGGGCCAGAGGCTTTACCTTTCGGTCAGCTTCAACTCGATCCGGCGGTTTTGCGCGTGTGCCTCCGGCGTATCAGCGGGGTTGACGGGCTGGAATTCGCCAAACCCGTTGGCTGCAAGGCGGTTGGGCGGAATGCCCAGCGCGTCAACCATATAGCGCACAACCGACAGCGCGCGACCCTGGCTGAGCTCCCAGTTGTCGCGATACCGGCCCGACCCCGCCAGAGGAACGTTGTCGGTGTGGCCGTCGACCCGGATCACCCAGTTCAGACCGGGCGGGATTTCAGCAGCGACACTGCGCAGGATGCTGGCCACCTTGGCGACCTCCTGCTGCCCTTCTTCGGACAGCACGGCGGACCCGGTCGGGAACAGAACCTCGGACGAGAACACGAACCGGTCGCCTTCGATGCGCACCCCTTCCTGACCGCCAAGGACATCCCGCAAACGACCAAAAAATTCCGAGCGATAGCGTTGCAGATCCTCGGCCTGTGCCGCCAATTCCTGGTTCTGCCCGGCCAGTGCCTCGGCCTCGGCCTCAAGACGCAGGCGTTCCGCTTCTTCCAGTAGACGTCGCCTGCGTTCTTCGGATGCGGCACGGGCCAGCGCTGCGTTCAGGTCCTGCCCTAATGTCTGAATCTGCACCTCGGCGGCGGCGTTGCGTTCTTCGAAATCGTCTAGCAGCGACTGCAAGGAGCCCAATTGCCCGCGCAAGGCGGCGATCTGCTGGTTCAGCAGTGCGGCTTCTCGCTGCGCTTCGACAGAGATTTCTTTTTCTTCCGAAAGCGTCGCATTGGCGAGGTCCAACAAGGCCTGCCGCTGCTCGGCCAGAGAGCGTTGCGCATCAGCATCCGCCTGCGCTTGCGTCTGCGCCTGCAAAGCGGCTTCAAGCTGGGCCCGCAGTTCATCCGGGTTCACGTCGCCAAACTGACGCTCCAACGCGGCACGCGCCGCCTGTGCTGCGGCCAGCAGGGTGAGTGTGTCTTCGGCCTCTTTGCGTTGCGCTTCCAGAGCAAGTGTCATGGCCGTCAGCTCGGCATCGGCATCCAGAAGGCGGTTACGCAACGCCTCGGCGGCGGCGGCTTCGGCCAGACGGGCGGCTTCTTCATCGCTGAGCTGCTGTTCAAGGGTGGTGATCTGGGCGTCCCGGTCGGCGCTGCCTTGCTCCAGATCCGCCACCAGCGCTTCCAGTGCTTCACGACGGGCAGCGGCCAAACGGGCGGCTTCGGTCTGTGCGTCGATTTCCTCGCGGCTTTGGGCAAGGGCCAGGCTCAACGCCTCTTGCTCGGTCAGCAGTTTCGCGCGCTGCGATTCAAGCACTGCAATATCACCCAGTGCCCGTTCCTGTTCGGCCAGCAGGGCTGCTACCTGCGCTTCAAAATTGGTGATCCGGGTCTGCGCCTGATCCAGAGCGGCAGCCTGGCGGTCGCGCTCGGTGGTCAGTGACGCGATCAGTGACTGGGCTCGCGCCAGATCGTCTTCAGCCTGAGACAGGGTGGTATTCAACGCCCCAAGGCGCGCCTGCAACCGGCTGTTTTCGCGTTCTTCCAGCCCCAGCGCACCCGCCAGCGCCGCGATTTCGTCAGCCAATGTGGTCAGTTCGTCTTCCTGACCCGAGATGGTTTCGCGCAGCACAAACTGGATCACCATGAAGATGGTCAGCACAAAGGTCAGCACCATCAACAGCCCCGTCATCGCGTCGACGAAACCGGGCCAGACCGAGCCCTGGAACCGTTGACCGGTGCGGCGGGACAGCGCCATGGGCTATTCTCCTTCCGGCGTGGTGCGTACCGCACCGCGCGGCAGGGTCAGCGCCTTGACCAGCAGTTCAATATCCTTGCGGAACTCATTCATGCTTTCCTGCCGGCCCGCCGAAATCTCTTCGAGGATACGCAGCAGCTGCACATCCATCGAGCGCAGGCGCATCCGGCTTTCGGCGTCGATACCTTCACCCGCACCGTGATCGCGCATGTGATCCAGCAGGGCTTCCTGACCCAGCGCCACGCGTTCCAGCGCCGCCGTAACACTTTCGGTATTGGCCTGACGGTTGTTCATCTCACCGATCACATCGACCAGCAAACCCAGCTTGGCGGAAACCTCGGCCCGGTCGCTTTCCTGCGCAGAGAACAGATCCTGCAAGGCATCCATCTGTTCGGACATGGCGTCCAGCACCGGCGTGAGCACGGCAATTTCGGCACCGCCTTCTTCTCCACCTGCGAAACCTAAGCGGGTGATCGAAGACAGCCATTCTTCAAGCTCGCGATAGAAGCGGTTCTGCCCGTGCCCTGCAAAAACTTCGAGCAAGCCGACGATCAGCGACCCGGCCAGACCCAACAGAGACGATCCGAACGCAACACCCATCCCCTGCAATTGCGCCTCGAGCCCGGTCATCAGGCGGTTGAAAACGGCCAGCCCTTCCTCGCCCTCCTGCGGGTTTAGGCTGCGGATGGTATCGACAATGGCCGGCACGGTTGTCGCCAGTCCAAAGAACGTACCCAAAAGACCCAGATAGATCAGCACGTTGGTGATATAGCGGGTGATTTCACGCTCTTCCTCGACCCGTTCGGCCACAGAATCCAGAATAGAGCGGGTCGAGGTCGAACTGATCTGCGACCGCGCACCCCGTTCGCGCAGCAATGAGGCCAGAGGTGCCAACAATTGCGGTGTGCGGGCGTCTTCACGAACAACACCGCCAACGAATGCCTCAATCCAGCGCACGGACCCGATCAGTTGTGTCACCTGATAGAAACAGGCAAACACGCCGATCAGGAACACCATCAGGATGAAGCCGTTCAGGTACGGGTTGGCGAAGAACACCGGCAACACATAGGGCAGCGCCAGAAACACACCCAGCCCGGACAGGCCGATCGCCATCAACATCAACAGAATCTGTCGCGTTGGATGCGAGAAATGGGGTCTCGCGCCCTGATGTGCCTGCGCCATGCGCGTGGTTCCCGGTATTTGCCTGCTCTGCGTCGAAACTAGCGAAATTCCACTGGTGACGCCAAGAGTTTATGCGGTAATACTGCGCACCCGTTGCGCCAACCACTCAAGATCGGGGTCGCGCAGGCCGATCTCGGCCAGATGTTCGGCAGTGTTGTAGAGGTATTCATCATTCGGGCCGCGTCCGCCAACCGCGTGGGCGATGATCCGGGCCTGATCCTCCAAAGGCATGCCGCCGCAGTATTGCACATGGTCGGCATCGATCACATAGGTCACGGCGTTGACGATGTCGCCATTTTCCAGATGCACATCCAGCATACGTTCGACATAGGCCGACGAGATCAGCTCGCGCTCGCGCAGTTCGTGCAGGGTGCGGTCTTCGTGACCGGTTTCAACCGCAAGGGCCAGACCGGTGCAGATCGCGTTTGCCTGTTCGTCCAGCGCCAGCACCAGACCCGGTTCTTCTTCGGTTCCCCGGTGGTGGATCGAGCTCATGCAGAAGGACCGGGCATAGCCATGCAGTGTCGCGCGTTCGCTGCGTGCGACCGGAAAGCCCGGATTCCACAGCAGCGATCCATAACCGAAAACCCACATCGTCATTGCACTGGTCCTTGCCCGTTTGGGCCTATAAACATCAATTCCGAGGCAGGAAAAAGGGCCAAAGCTCATGCGCCGTGTCATACGAGTAGTCATTTTTATCGGCATCCTGTGGAGCGCCTATTGGTTTGTCGCCGGATATGGCCTGCGCGTGGCAATCACTGGCTGGTTTGATCAACAACAGGCCCGTGGCTGGCTGGCTGATTTCTCGGACGTGACAACGGCAGGGTATCCGACCCACCACTTGACCCGCCTGAACAATCCCGCCCTTGCCGACCCGGTGAATGGCACAGCCTGGAGCGCGGACTGGATCGAATTTGAAAGCCCAGCGATCTGGCCCGGCCGGCAGGTGCTGCGGTTTGCCGAAACGCCCCAACGTCTGTCTTATTACGATCAGACGTCAACGATTGTCGCAGATGAGTTGATTGCCGAACTACAGTTGCAACCCGGCGTTTCGCTTGTGCTTGAGAAACTGGCGCTGACGGCAGGGGCTTGGTCGGTGACCGAAAACTCCACAGCACTGGCCGCTGGGGACACCCTAAGCCTGATCATGGCGCAAACATCCCAACCCGAAGCTTATGCCATTACCGCCCGCGCGGATGGGTTCACACCCGGTGACCGGTTGCGGGTCCTTATGAATTCGGCCGCGTCGCTGCCGCAGTCCTTCGAAACGCTGGAACTGGACATGGTCACCACGTTCAGCAAAGTCTGGGACAGGTCGGCGCTGGAACACAGCAGACCGCAGCCCGTGGCCATAGACCTGCGACTGGCCGAGATCAAATGGGGTGGGTTACGCCTGTTTGCGGCTGGTAAGCTGGATGTAGACTCACAGGGTGTTCCGAGCGGTGAGATCGCCGTCAAGGCCGAGAACTGGCGCGATATGATCGACATGGCAAACGCGGCAGGTGCCCTGCCCGATCAGGCGGTTGATCCTGTCACCCGTGCACTGAATTTTCTGGCAGGGTTGGGCGGCAACCCCAACGCGCTGGACCTGCAACTGAACTTCCGGGATGGTTTTGTAGCCCTGGGGCCGGTGCCGCTGGGCCCTGCCCCGCGGCTGATCCTGCGTTAACGGCAATACGCTCCGCTGCGGTAGCGTGCCGTATCCAGATGGAAATGATCGCGATGGTAGCCGTCCGAGTTCGGCCCCAATACCGTACCGAACGGGCCACACGCACCGCGCCAGATCTTCTGCAATTGCTTCTGTGACGGGTTCTTGCGCCATCCTTCCAGGACGGTCACGACCTCACCATCGGCCAACTTGAAGGCCGAAATATCGATGGCGCGTCCTTTGCCGTGCTCGGAAATCCGCGCGCCCTTGCGGTTGTTGCGAGTTCGGCACGCATAATGGGCTGCCACCTGCAATTCGACCACCGGGCCGCGACGTTTGAAGGTGGGTTTGACCGTTTTGTCGACCCATTTGTTCAGTGCAACTGCGGTGCCGCAATCCATCGTCGCCGGGCGGCTGAGTGCCACACCGGAAACAGAGGTGATCTGCACCGCATCTTTTACGCCACAGGCCGAGTTGTCGCTGCCGACCCTGCCGACGGGCTTGCCCTGAATGGCGATATCTCCGCAAACTGACCCTTTACGCAGCTTGCGCTTCTTGAAAAGCACCTGCTGTTCAAGCGATTCAGGTCTCAAGTAAGGCATCAGCGACGTGTCGGGCCCCAGCAGTGGCAATTCCGATGGTCGCGCCAGTGCAGCAGTGACCTGCGGTGAAACCGGACGTGAGATGGGGCGCAGATCGGTTATGGCCGCGACGGACACCGGGGCAACAGCGGACACAACCTGAACGTTGTGCTGGTCCAGAATCGGACGTGCGGGAGGAACCAGAGATCGTTCCAGAGGTGTTGCCTGTGTGGCCACGGCGCACAACGCCATGATCCCGATCAGAAATTGCCCCCGGTATAACCTCATGAACCTGCCTTTCCCCGCCCGAAATCCGGTGCGTCGGTGTCCTGCCCCGCATCGATGATGCCGCGACGAATAGCACGGGTATGGGTGAAGTAGTCAAACAAATGTTCCCCGTCCCCGGTCCGGATGGCACGTTGCAGCGCAAACAGCTCTTCCGTGAACCGGCCCAGGATTTCCAGCGTCGCGTCTTTGTTGGACAGGAACACATCGCGCCACATGGTCGGGTCGGATGCGGCGATGCGAGTGAAGTCCCGGAAACCCGCGGCCGAGTATTTGATCACTTCGCTATCGGTCACCCGGCGCAGATCGTCGGCCACGCCAACCATCGTGTAGGCGATCAGGTGCGGCGCATGGGACGTGACGGCCAGAACCAGATCGTGATGATCGGCGTCCATCTCATCGACATGGGAGCCCATACCTTCCCACAACGCCCGAAGGCGGGCGATTGCATCCGGGTCGGTTCCTTCGACGGGCACCAGCAGGCACCAGCGATTGTCGAACAATCTGGCAAAACCCGATTCCGGACCGGAATGTTCCGTCCCTGCCAAAGGATGCGCGGGAATGAAATGCACACCTTCGGGGATATGCGACTGAACTGCGTGAATGACATGCCGCTTGACTGACCCCACATCCGACAGGGTCGCGCCGGGCTTGAGCACGGGTGCGATGTCTTCTGCGACGGCCCCCATTGCCCCCACAGGCACGCAAAGAACGACAAGATCAGCACCTTCGACCGCTTCGCGCGCCGTGTCACAGACGCGGTCGCACAGCCCGATTCTGCGCGCGGTGTCACGTGTCGCCTCGGACCGGGCATAGCCGGTCACTTCCCCGGCCAAGCCCCCACGCTTGATCGCCCAGAACATGGAGGAGGCAATCAGGCCCAGCCCGATCAGCGCAACCCGGTCGTAAATCTGGCTCATGCTGCGCCCTCTTTGAATGCTGTAATCACCGCAACGACGCGGCGGCAGGCTTTCTCATCGCCCACGGTGATCCGCAGGGCATTCGGCAGGTTGTAGCCTGCAACCCGGCGGACAATCAAACCCTGCGTTTTCAGATAGTCATCACAGGCCTCGGCCTCGGCCCTATCGGCAAAACGCGCGAGGATGAAATTGGTACAGGACGGGTCCGAGGGTACGCCAATCTTGTCCAGCGCCTCTGCCAGCCACACTCGCAGGCGCGCATTTTCAGATTGGCAGAACGTCAGGAAATCGACGTCGCTGATCGCTGCTTCGGCTGCGGCCAGGGCTGTCAAAGACAGGTTGAAGGGCTGACGCACTCGGTTCAGAACATCGATAATCGATTGGTGCGCATACCCCCAGCCGACCCGCATCCCGCCCAGCCCGTACACTTTCGAGAATGTGCGGGTCATGATCACGTTCTCATATGCATCCACCAAAGACGCGCCGCCATCGAAACCGTCGACGAATTCGGCATAGGCACCGTCCAAGACCATCAGGCAGGTATCAGGCAGACCCTGCGCCAGATGGTCCAGCTCGTCGTTCGAGATCATGGTCGAGGTCGGGTTACCGGGGTTGGTCACAAACACGATCCGCGTCTGGCTGGTTACGGCGGCCAGAATGGCATCCACATCGACTTTGCGGTCGCGCTCGGCCACCATGACCGGTGCGGCACCTGCCATGCGGGCGATGATCGGGTACATGGAGAACCCGTGTTCGGTATAGATCACCTCATCCCCCGGCCCTGCATAGGCCTGAGCGATGAATTGCAGCACCTCGTCGCTGCCGACACCGCAGATGATCTGCGCAGGGTCCAGTCCGTGACGCGCGCCGATGGCCGCGCGCAAACTGGCGTGGTCGGTGTTGGGGTACCGATGCAAAGTGGCCGCGCTGTCGCGCACCGCCTCAATCGCCTTGGGGCTGGGGCCGAACGGGTTCTCGTTCGAGCTCAGCTTGATCACATGCTCAACACCCGCCACATGTGACTGGCCGCCCTGATAAAGCGCGATGTCCATAATGCCGGGTTGCGGGGTGATCTTGGTCATGAGAGGCTCCGTTGAATGGGCCCCTCATACCTGTCTCAACGGATTGAGAAAAGCGGCAATTCCATTATGCGGCCTTGAAGCGCGCAGTCGCCGGGTCGGCGTTGTAATACGGTACGAATTCCTCGGTACGGCGCGACAGGTCATTGACACTGTCGATGATGAACTGAACCGTTTCCTCGCTCATCAGGTACGAGAAATTCAGGCGTACCCAGCCGGGTTTTTTCATCTCTTCCCCCGCAGACAAGGCCGCGTGCAGCGCCTCGGACGCGGCGCGATCAATCCCCAGCAGGCGGTGGGCATAAGGCCCGGCGCAGGCACAGCCGCCGCGTGCCTGAATGCCGTAGACGTCGCTGAGCATCCGGGTAAACAGCTGCTGATGCACGGGCTGTCCCGCGTTGTCGCGCACAAGGAAAGAGAAGATCGGCAGGCGATGCGGGTTATTGACCCCAAGCAATGTCAGGTTCGGATTATCCTTCCACCCGTGCAGCGCCATCTGGTTGTACTGCGCCTCGCGCCTTGCGATTTCTTCCGTGCCGACGACATCCTTGACGATAAAGGCCAGCGCCGCGCGGATGTCGCCGATCACGTTGGGCGTTCCCGCCTCTTCCCGCGCAGACAGGTCCGCGTTGTAGTCATGCCGCCACGGTGACACGAAACTTACGGTGCCACCACCCGGCCAGCTGGGGCAGTTCCGTTTGGCTGCAGCCCGGTTTACGATCAGAACACCCGAGGCCCCCGGACCTCCCGGAAACTTGTGCGGGGAAACGACGATCGCATCCTTGCGCGCGTCCGCCGGCCCCATATCCATCGGCAGGTAAGGCCCGCCTCCGGCGTAATCCCAAATCGCCACGGCACCATGCGCCTTGAGCAACCGCGTCACCGGATCAGGGTCAGTGACAATTCCGGTTACATTGGACGCCGCCGAAAAGGAACCGATCAGAAGATCTGCGCCTGCATGGGTCAACAGCGCGGTTTCCAGCGCCCCCAGGTCAACACCGCCACCTTCGGCTTCGGGGATTTCAACCACAAGTGCCTTGCTTTCCCGCCACGGCAGGATGTTCGAGTGATGCTCGTAAGGACCAATCAAGACAACCGGTTGGTCGGCCTCTGCCACCCCGAGCAGGCTGACCAACCGGTTGAGCCCCGCAGTGGCACCAGACCCGGTGAAGATCACCGCATCCTCTTCCTGGGCACCAACAATGCGGGCTATTTCCGCCCGCGCCTCGCGGCGCAGATGTGTCATGTAAGATCCGCAGTAAGAGGCCTCGGTGTGGCTGTTCGCGTAAAACGGCAACACATGTTGCGCCACAAAGTCTTCGACTTGCCGCAAGGCGCGACCCGAAGCGACGTAATCCGCATAGACAAGCGGCACGTCCCCATGCAGACCCGGGATCAGAACATTCTCTCCGATCAGCCCATCGCGCAGGTTTGAATTGTGAGCGGTGGAACAGAGTTCCGCACGAAACTTGGACAGGGACATTGCATTGGCTCCTAACTGTCCGAGTAATGTGATTTATTATTCGCGCGAAAACTTCACCTTTCTTTGCGTGTATTTTTAATTTATTGTGTCATATGATCAAACATGGCACAAAAATTAGATCAAATTGACACACGACTTCTGAAAGAGCTGCAAAAGGACGCCACTCTGTCGCAACGGGAATTGGCGGATCGTGTGGGGCTTTCTCAGAACGCCTGCTGGCGCCGTCTGAAGGCTTTGAACGAAGATGGTGTCCTGATCGGTTCAACCGCCCGCATCGCACGCGAGAAATTGGGGCTGAGCCTTGTGGTCTTTGTCATGCTGCGCACGCGGCATCATTCGACCGAGTGGCTACAGGCCTTTCGCAGCCACGTTCTGACGATCCCCGAGGTCGTGGATTTTCATCGTATCGGCGGTGATTATGATTATCAGCTGAAAGTCGTCACACAGGATATGGCATCTTACGACAAGGTGTATCAACGGCTGATCGAAAAGGTCGAGCTGGACAGTGTCACGTCGTATTTCGCGATGGAAGCAATCGCCGAAGGACGACCATTGCCGATATGATCACGCCGTAAACAACGGGCGTTTTTGCTTGAAAAAGGGCACCGCGATGTCGCGGAATGCGACCAGTTTTGCCGAAGGCCAAACATCCGGATGCGCCACGATCCAGATATCTGCGTAGGGTTGCGGTGAAAGGACCGGAACCTGCACCAAGCCCCGGAGTGAGCGGCCCAGAAACACCGGCATACGCACAACGCCCAACCCTGATTGTGCAGCACCCGCCATCGCGACCATGTCATCAAAGCGCATATGTATCCGCGAGTTCGGATAGATTTTGTCGACGCCGTCCGGCAGGTTCGGCTGCTTTTCATAAAGCAACCAATCCACGGGCGCGTTCGGATCTTGCCGCATTCGCGCGGCCCTTTCAGGCGTGGCAAAACAAGCGCTGTGCTGTTGCGTCAGGCGCAGACCTTTCAACGTATCGCCGGGGTTGCGGCTGATCCGGATCGCAATGTCGGCTTCGCGTCGATTAAGGTCCAGAATCTCGTTTGCCGCGCGCACCTGCAAAGACACAGCAGGGTGCCTTTGAGCAAACTCGCCCAGCGCCGGGGACAGAACATGGGCAATTAACAGTTGCGGCGCGGTTAAGGTCAGTTGCCCTTTCAATCGGGCATCTCGCCCTGACAAACCACGCAGCATCGCGTGTTCTGCGCTTTCCATCCGGGCAGCATATGCAGCGACAAGGTGCGCTGCTTCTGTCGGCCGATACCCGTCGGTCAGCCTTTCGAACAGCACTTCACCTGTCGCAGCTTCGGCGCGCGCTATACGGCGCGCGACAGTTGTGTAGTTGACGCCAAGCTCTTGTGCCGCGGCGGACAGGGTGCGCCTTCGAACCACGGCAAGTACGGCCCGGTAATCATCCCAATGAATATCCATACATGCAAATTCGCACATCATTGATGCAAATACACGCGTTTTCGCAAAGCAGATCACACCCTAGCTTTTGCCCACACATCAAGGAGAAAAGCCATGATCTATGCCTACGCAAAACTCACTGTAAAGAATCCCAACGCTCTGGCCGCATATCGCGAACAGGCCGGGACTGCATTGGCCCGCCATGGCGGAAAAGTCGAACACGCCACCGCAGAAACAACCGCGCTGGACGGCGCGCCGGACTTGCCTGATGTTGCAGCCCTGCTTTCCTTTCCCAACCGGGACGCGGCGCTGGGATGGATCAACGACCCGGAACTAAAAGACATCCACGAGCTGCGTCGCAGCGCAGGCGCGTCAGATATCGTTCTGCTGGGCTGAAAATGAAAAGAGCCGCACCCAAAGGTGCGGCTCTGAATTCCGGATCGGAATGCGAAGATCAGTTCTTCGCGTAGAATTCGACGACCAGGTTCGGTTCCATAATGACCGGGTACGGCACATCGCTCAGGCCCGGTGCGCGAACGAACGTTGCGGTCATTTTCGAATGGTCGGCGTCGATGTAGTCAGGAACATCACGCTCGGCTAGGGCAACAGCTTCCAGAACAACAGCCAGTTGCTTGGACTTGTCACGCACTTCGATGACGTCGCCTTCTTTGACGCGGTAGCTGGGGATGTTGACACGCTTGCCGTTCACTTTGACGTGACCGTGGTTCACGAACTGACGCGCAGCGAAGACGGTCGGTACGAACTTGGCGCGATAGACGACGGCGTCCAGACGGCGCTCCAGCAGGCCGATCAGGTTTTCACCGGTGTCGCCTTTTACACGCTCGGCTTCGGCATAGATGCGGCGGAACTGCTTTTCGGTCAGGTCGCCGTAGTAGCCTTTCAGCTTCTGCTTGGCACGCAGCTGCAGACCGAAGTCTGACAGTTTGCCTTTGCGGCGCTGGCCGTGCTGGCCGGGGCCGTATTCACGACGGTTGACCGGGGATTTCGGACGACCCCAGATGTTTTCGCCCATCCGGCGGTCGATTTTGTACTTGGCAGACGTGCGTTTGGTCACGGCTGATCTCCTTCGTTAGGTCGATGCCCAAACGGGCAACTATGAAGGGCGTTGTCCTCTTGAGGTTTCCCTCATGACAGGCTTCCCCTTGCGGGGGCCACCAACACCAATGAAGCCGCGCTTATATCCGCAAAGCCAGCAGAGTCAACATGGCATTCAACGCAGTTTCGAATATAAGCAAAGATATGTTCGCCGCAGGCAGCACAGGCTCCTGCACGTACAGCGACGACCGCCGTCACACCGCTTTCGTCAAGAAAAATACAGGTCGCGTTCAGACCGGAAATGCAACGACGTTCCCGCCGCCTTCAACACCCGCCTTGTGCACCATCACAACCTCGGTCACGTCGACGATCCAGAATTCTTCATCCCGTGGCGGGCAAACGCCATCGAAAACGATGGTTGGTGCTGCATCATTAGTGTCGGCAACAAGGTTGGCTGAAAACCGCTGCGACCCATTGGTAAGTGTCAAAGCACCGGTCACGTGGCCGGAAACTTCCCGGACAATCGGAAAGCGGTTCTGCAAACGGGTTGCAGCGCCCCGCGCATATCCTATCTGTTCTATGCTGTTTTCGGCCTCAGCGCTCAGCACTATCGCCTGTCCGCGCCATGACCAAGCCGCGCCGACGGCCAGACAAGCCAGAGGCGCGTCCTCGAGTCCGTCAATTTCAGTTTGATCCCATGAAATGGCTACCTGACCGTTAACTCCGGCTCTCATCTGCCCACTCGCACTATTTAACATCCCGATATTCAATCATTGCTTATCAGCACAAAATCCGGCGGAAAAGAGACGGGAATGCAGCATTCACAAGAATGTTGCAGAAGTGAATCAAAAATATGTGTTCGACCTGAAATCAATACGCGCCTGCGAACAATCCCGTGTCTTGTTCGTTGCCGGCCGTCCGAACATCAACTGGCTGCGACTGATCAGGGTTCGAAATAGAAACCACCGCCCAGAAAAGCGATGGCCACGCTTGCGTGGCCAGACACTCAGTCTGTCGGGTCAAATTGATGAGCGCTGACTTGTACGGCAGCCCCTAAATAACCCTCATTCGCCAAGATGCCCGCCACGAAACCTTTGTATTTACTGGATCTTTATTTGCCCACGATCAAAACGGCGAACACTTTGCCCACTTTGCCAATACATTAAGACCCACAGAAAAATTTTTAGGGGCAAAAAAAGCCGCCTCAAAGGGCGGCTAAAAAACTGTTCCTAAACACCTTAGACATCTGTTGCCCAATAAAATTCAGCACCAACCTCCTTCGGATCCCAAACTGGAAACACCCCTCGCTCTGACAGCGCTTTTCGAGCCGCGGGAACAGTCATTGACATCCTCTCAGAAACCACTGAGAGCTTCTGAAACCTAAACTTGAAGCTCTCGACGCTGCGCGGATCAACCAGATCGCGCACTTGGCCCGCATGTCTAGCTTGCCCGCAGATTTTCAATGGAGGTTCCATGTCATCAGGCGATTTTCGCAAGAGAGCTTCGATAGAGCCT
The DNA here is from genome assembly GCF_059612645.1 of Ruegeria sp. YKSF131. NCBI lineage: Bacteria > Pseudomonadati > Pseudomonadota > Alphaproteobacteria > Rhodobacterales > Roseobacteraceae > Ruegeria > Ruegeria sp. YKSF131. The sequence goes on from NZ_JBXWQZ010000029.1 coordinate 47,900, forward strand.
ATCGGAAGACCAAGAACCCGCGCAGTATAGGAGATAGAGATTCCTGACAAACCCGACCGAACACCCAGTTTTCTTCCAACTTCATTCTTGTCGATCAGAACAGATTTATATCGCAACTCTTCATCGAGCAGTTCGATCTTGGTTAGATCTTGTCGGAGCAGCAATTCAACGATCCTGACAGAGTGCACCTTTAAGGACTTGGATGCGTCAACGATTCCGAGCATACCTTGAGAGGGCTTTGATACGCATTGCCCAAAAGCTCGAAGTTGATCCACAAACGTATTCAAGTCCTCCGCGTTGATGCCTTGCGTGACACTTCTTCGACCGTCCCGACGCCCTGCAATTGGCTTGAGAATGCCTGCCTCAATCAATTGAGCGACTTGGTGTCTTCCGCATCCAAGATACTCCGGAACCGAAGAAACAGGTATTGATCGCTGTATCTTTTTCAGCAGGTTTTCAGCGGAGAGCACTTCGATTGCGCTGATATCTCGAGCTGGATCGAAATCTGATGGCAATAAGCCTGCCATCTTTAGGGCGTTTTGCACAGTTTTGGGGTGAACGCCAAATTTCTGGCTTAGCGATACCACTGAATGACGGCGACGTTGGCGGACGGGCTCGCCAAATAAGTCGACGCCGACAGCAATAGGCATTGTATCCAGAATGTGTTCTCGAAATACTTCACGAAATGGTCCGACCGGTTTGCGGTACTTTTTGAATTGGATCCATTGATAGAGAACTCCAAATACACCCTGCGGACCTGCCTGGATCATGGAACACGATGCTCGAGACTGGATTAACTCAAGTCCCTCCCGAACGCCTTTCAAGCCTCTCCGGGTGAATTCGAAACCAGTACGCCCAGCCAAATCCAAATCCAACTGCGACAGGGTGGAAAGGTTCACACTTGAGCCGAATTCAATGCACGCACCGAGCATCTCTGTGGCACGCGACGCTAGATCAATCTTTTGGTTGTCCAACCACTCCGGACCCTCGACTCCCTCAAATCTGTTTTCAATGTAGGATTGTAGACCGGAAACCTCTCTGGGCGCTGCGCCGTCAACCATCTCAGTCAGCTGCGCCACAGCAGGCATATGCGCAGCCAAATCCAGGAAGAGTGTACCTGGGCCCTTCCCTCGTTCTCGCACCAAGGGAATGGAATGCTTGGGACAAGTTCTTATTGCTGAAAATGCCCAGTTGATACGCCCAACTGCCATTCCGAATGAACGCTTTTCATCGGAAATGTCATGTAGGATACACTTTGGGCAATAACTCACCCGGTTTCCAGCAACGAACTCAGAATGAAACTCTTCGCTCCGATGCTTGTAGTAACGAAGCGAAAGCTGCATGTATCCACCTTGCACAAGCCGATCCGGCGAAATGCCAGTTAGCTCATGCATCCGCTCGACCGCGTTGTCCCGGGTTCTGGCGAGGTCCTGGAGAGGCACACTCACAAACGATACAAACTCTTTCGCAGACATATCACACTGAACACGCGCGAACCGGCTGACCCATGAAACAAAGCTTTCACCGGGCAACATGGGTACAAATGGCGAAACATAGTTCAAAGCTTCACCCCCGCCCCACTTGCCGACGCTGACGACTGGTCCGCTCAGCCTCAAAATCCTCGACATCCCGGTCTAGATCCAAAGCAGCCCAATCGTCGATGACGAAGACATTTTCATCCCAAGCGCACCCTTCCTGAATACTCCAGGCTTCAGCGAAGTGCCTTGCAATCAAGCGCTCGCTGCCTTCGTAGAGGGCCTGTTCGATTGCGGCGAGAATGGTCTCGATGGATCGACCAAAGAGTCCGCGGCTACCATGAATTAATCTCCTCAGGGTATCGAGCTCAATTTCCGGCCTGATGCGAGCCATTTCACAATAGGTTTCGATCAAACCTTGAAGGTTCTCTTCGTCGTGTCCGATCAACAGGGGGCGGGGAAGGACTTTACGGAACCGCCGATCCACTTGTTGATCGTAGCGCGCAACTTCGAGCAGTCGTTCAGTGCCACTCAGGACGACAATCACAGCCCCATCACCTTGCATCAGTGACTTGAGAGTTTTGAGCATGTCATCGATTTCACACGCTGATCGAGACAAGAAAACATCCTGTGCTTCATCGATCCAGAGCACCACAATGCCCAATAGAGACAAGCGGTGCTTGACGATGCGCCAGATGTCCCAAGCAGGGGCACGTTCGGAAATGTTGGAGAAACCAAGTTCAGCGAGGATTGCCCGACCTAAACTCTTGAGGGTCGCTGGGCTGGGCACTTGAATCCGGATGTAGCTGGGCAGGTCGGCTCCAGGCGCCGCTTGCAACGCCTGGTGTTTGCTCAATACTCTCAAGACTGCGGTGGTCTTACCGTCGCCTGGTTTTGCGACAACCATCAATCCTTTGGCCTCAAGGCCACCGGCATAACGTTCCGGGAGAGCCAGCTTGCCACCGTTCTCGTCGCTCTGAAGCAAGCGATCAATCTCGCGTTCGATCTGCCGATGGCGGTTGTTTTTGAAATATTGGGCTCGCAGTGGCTGCATGATGGCCTGGGGATCGATTCTGGGGGAACTCCGGCTCATTTGTTGCCCTCCCCGTCAATCTCCCAATCGTCATATTGAACGCGATGCTGCATGCCATCAGCTTCCTTGGCTTCGGAAACCCAGTCAGGCTTCAACGGGATCACTGACATGCCAAACTGCTCGGAACCCGTTTCCAACTGCGGCTGAGAAGTCGTGACCTTAAAACCCACGAAAAGTTCTTTCTCCAGAGCGTCAACACGCTCATCTGAAAAGACTTGAGAAACCAGACCGAACTCGAGTGACTTTCTGAGGTTCATCGCATCAATCGCCTCGAGTGCGTTGGCGACGATTGTCTGACGTCAGCGCCAATGGGACAGTTTAGGTCGATTTGATAAGAGAGGGTTTCTGGCTCATCGTAACCGCCAAGGAGTGGAGATGAGAAAGAAACCCGGAACCAAGC